>JAEZSU010000282.1 GCA_023421635.1 Actinomycetes bacterium
GCCGCTGCCCGCCGGGTTCCGCCGGATCGGCGAGGTGCATGATGCGCAGGACCACCCGGTCCTCGTCGACGGTGCGGCGCCCGTCGGCCGCGGCGGCTGGGACCCCTACGCGGACTGGGATGCGGCGAGGGGCTGAGCCCACCACACGGCCGTGTCGCCGTAGACGCGGCTGCGCACCTGCTCGAGGCCCGCGGACGCCCAGTCGGGTTCCCCCGCGCGCTTCCCGCGCTCGACGACGACCAGCGCGTCGGGATGCAGATGCGGGGCGAGCAGGCGAAGATCCTCGTCCATGTCCGCATCCGGCAGATCGTACGGCGGGTCGGTGAACACGAGGTCGTAGCCGGCGGCCGTCTGCCGAAGGAACTGCTGCACGCCGGTGCGGTGCACCCGCGCCTGTGCCCCGACGACGGTGGCGACGCGCGTCGCGTTCCGCTGGGCGACGGATGCGGCCGAGCCCGCCTTCTCGACGAGGTCGACGCTCGCGCCGCCTCGGCTGAGCGCCTCGAGTCCGAGGGCGCCGGAGCCGGCGTAGAGGTCGAGGATGCGGCTGCCCTCGATCGCGTCGGCGCTCTCCAGCGCACCGAACAGGGATTCGCGGACGCGTTCGCTGGTGGGCCGGGTGCCGCGGTCGGGTACGTCGAGTCGGGTGCCGCCCGCGCGCCCCGCGATGATCCGGGTCACGGATCCAGCCTAGCCAACCGGGCCGCGCTCGGCCGGGCCGTCCTCCTCGCGCAGTCGCGGCTCCGTGCGCAGCGCCGGCCGGACGCCGGCCTTGTCGGCGTAGAAGGCGCGGATGCGGTCCATGTCGGCCGACACGTCGCCGGTGAGTTCGATGGTCGGCCCGAGCCCGGTGGTCATCGTGGTCCGGTCGACGTAGCCGAGCGTGACCGGCATCCGCGCCTGCATGGCGATCCGGTAGAAGCCCGACTTCCAGTACGTGCCGGCGCCGCGGGTGCCCTCGGGCGTCACGACGAGGCCGAACACGTCGCCCGCCTGCACCCGGCGCACGACCTCGTCGACCACGCGCGACGGGTCGGCGCGGTCGACCGGGATGCCGCCGAGGCGCCGCATGATCGGCCCCCGCCACCCGCGGAAGAGGCTGTGCTTGCCGAGCCACCGCACCGGGACGCCCAGCCGCCACGCGATGGCGAGCATGATCACGAAGTCCCAGTTCGAGGTGTGCGGGGCGCCGATGAGCACCGTGGGCCGGGTCGGCGCGGGCTCCGACACCAGACGCCAGCGACTGCACGTCCAGAACACGCGGGCGACCAGGGAACGCAGCATCCGTCCACCGTAGCCGGACCCCGCGCGGCGGCGTGGTGTCGGCGGCGCCGCCTAGAATCCTCCCTGTGACCGTGACCCTCGACAGCCGCCTCGACGGCGTCGTGGGCGGCAAGACCGCGTCGGCCCTGCAGCGTGCCTTCGGCATGCGCACCGTCGGCGACGCCCTCGGTCACTACCCCCGGCGCTACGCCACCCGCGGCGAACTCACCCCCATCGACTCGCTGCAGGTGGGCGACCAGGTCACGATCGTCGCCGAGGTGGAGTCCGCGAACGAACGACGGATGCAGAGCCGAAAGGGCAGCATCCTCGAGGTGATGATCACCGATGGCCGCGGGCACGTGCAGCTGACCTTCTTCAACCAGTCCTGGCGGCTGAACGAGCTCACCCCGGGCAAACGCGGCATCTTCTCCGGCAAGGTGGGGGAGTACCGCCACGGCAAGCAGTTCGCGCACCCCGATTACGAGCTGTTCTCCGACACCGACACCGCCGTCATGAGCGCGCAGGCGTACGCGAACCAGCCGATCCCGATCTACCCCGCGACCGCGTCGCTGCCGAGCTGGAAGCTGTGGACGATCATGCAGCACATCCTCGACGTCCTGGGGGACGTCGAGGATCCGCTGCCGGACGCCGTCCGCGAGCGGTACGCGCTGCTGCCGGCACGCACCGCGCTCGAACGCGTGCACCGGCCCACGCGGGAGGACCAGGTCGCGCCGGCGCTGGAGACCCTCCGCTGGCACGAGGCGCTGGTGCTCCAGACCGCGCTGCTGCAGCAGCGGCAGTTCACCCGTGCGCTCACCGCCACCGCCCGCCCGGCCGGCGACCTGCTCGCGCGGTTCGACGCGGCCCTCCCGTTCGAGCTCACCTCCGATCAGCAGGTCGTCGGCGCGCAGATCGCCGAGGATCTCGTCGGCGCCTGGCCGATGAACCGTCTGGTGCAGGGCGAGGTCGGCTCGGGCAAGACGCTGGTGGCCCTCCGCGCCATGCTCCAGGTCGCCGAGAGCGGCGGCCAGAGCGCCCTGATCGCTCCGACCGAGGTGCTGGCGGGGCAGCACCTGCGCTCGATCACCCGGATGCTGGGGCGCGAGCTCGCACCCGAGCTCATGCCGACGCTCCTGACCGGGCAGATGTCCGCGGCCGACCGTCGCAAGGCCGCGCTCCGCGTCGCGTCCGGTCAGGCCCGCATCGTCGTGGGCACCCATGCGCTCCTCAGCGACAAGACGACCTTCGCCGACCTGGGGCTCGTCGTCGTCGACGAGCAGCACCGGTTCGGCGTCGAGCAGCGCGAGGCGCTGCGGGCGAAGGGCACGAGTCCGCACGCGCTCGTGCTCACCGCCACGCCGATCCCGCGCACCGTCGCGATGACCGTGTTCGGCGACCTCGACGTGTCCACGATCCGCACGATGCCCGCCGGTCGCGCCGGCATCGAGACGTTCGTGGCGCCGCTCGCCGAGCACCCGGGCTGGTTCGCGC
>JAEZSU010000310.1 GCA_023421635.1 Actinomycetes bacterium
ATCTGAGGCAAGTCGACAGGGGTGCGGGCGTTGCGCTCGCTCAACGACCGAGACCGGGCGTTGAGCGAGGAGCGGAGCGACGAAACGAAACGCGGGGGCGGAGTCAGGCGAAGAAGGCGGCGGCGACGCGGGTGAGGTCGTGCAGGTCGGAGACGCCGGCGAGTTCGCGCGCGGAGTGCATCGACAGGATCGGGATGCCGACGTCGACCGTGCGGATGCCGAGCCGGGTGGCGGTGATCGGTCCGATCGTCGACCCGCACGGCACCGCGTTGTTCGACACGAACTCCTGCGACACGACCCCCGCCTGCGCGCACCAGTCGTGCCAGGCCGCGGCCCCGACGCCATCGGTGGCGTAGCGCTGGTTGGCGTTGATCTTCAGGATCGGCCCCGACCCGAGCCGAGGCCGGACGACGGGGTCGTGGCGATCGGCGTAGTTCGGGTGCACCGCGTGGCCGACGTCGCTGGAGACGCACCAGCTGGCGGCGAGCGCACGCAGCTGCTCGTCGCGGTCGGCGCCGAGGCCGCGCTGGATCCGCTCCAGCACGTCCGCGAGGAACGGGCCCGCCGCGCCGGAACGCGTCGCCGAGCCCACCTCCTCGTGGTCGAACACCGCGAGCATCGCGATGTGGTCGGCGTCGCCGGAGGCGGCGGCGAGCGCGGTGACCCCGGCGTGCACCGCGGCGAGGTCGTCCAGCCGGCCCGAGGCGAAGAACACGTCGTCCCGCCCGAACACGGCCCCCGGGGCGGCGTCGGCGGTGACCACGTCGTAGCCGCGGATGCGGGCGGCATCCACCCCCGCCGTGGCGGCGAGCTCGCCGAGCAGGTCGGCGGACTCGGGGGCGCCGAGGCCCCACACCGGCTGGGTCTGCGTCTGCTTGTGCAGCGCGAGGTGATCGTTCGCCTCGCGATCGAGGTGGATGGCCAGCTGCGGCAGGCGCAGCAGCGGCCCCGTCGCCGCGAGCACGCTCGACCCGTCGTCGAGCACGAGCCGGCCGGCGAGCCGCAGCTCACGGTCGAGCCACGAGTTCAGCAACGGGCCACCGTAGATCTCCACGCCCGCCTGCAGCCACCCGAGGACCCCCGTCGTGGGCTGCGGCTTGAGCTTGAACCCCGGCGAGTCGCTGTGCGCGCCGAAGATCCGCACCGGGGTGGCAGCCTCCGCCCCGTCCGGGGCGACCCACGCGATCACCGCGCCGTCACGGACGACGAGGTGCCGGCCGCCCGCCGGCGCGGGCCACGCGTCGCGCTCCGAGAGCTCGGTGAAGCCGGCATCCTTCAGTCGCCGGGCGACCTCGGCGGCGGCGTGATAGCTGGAGGGGGATGCCGCGACGAAGGCGGCGAGATCCTCGGCGTGGGTACGAGCTGCAGTGGCGGGCACGGTGACCTCTTCCTCGAACGTGTCCCCTCGATCGTAGGTCGGTTCTCTCCGGGCGCTCCTCGTGCCGCGGGATGCGGCGTGCACCGGCGCGTCCCGGTCATCGCAAGGGGTGGAACCGGCGGCGTCGGCCCGGCACGGTATCCACAGGCATCCGCCCAATACCTTTTACCTGTTCGGTTTCTGGGCTACAGTGGCCGGACGCCGCGCGCTCACCCCCGGACGTGCGGTCCGCAGCAACGGTGCCGCGAGGATGCGGCCGACGACCGATGGAGGCGTCAACCGATGAAGACCACGACACGACACAGCACACGCTGGCTGGGCGCCGGAGCCGCACTCGCGGTCGGCGCACTCGCACTGGCCGGATGCGGCCGCAGCGACGGCGGCGGCGCGGATGCGCAGGCGGGCGCCGCGATCGACGATGCGCCCGCGACCGGTACCGTCGACATCTGGGCCATGGGCAACGAGGGCGAACTGCTCGGAGAGCTCGCCGCGCAGTTCGAGGCCGACAACCCCGAGGTCACGATCAACGTGACCGCCGTCCCCTGGGACGGCGCGCACGACCGCATCGCGACCGCCATCGCGGGCGGTCAGACCCCCGACGCGACGATGCTCGGCACGACCTGGGTCGGCGAGTTCGCCGCGACCGGGGCGTTCGAGCCCACCCCCGAGGGCGTCGCCGACGACGACGACTTCTTCGAGGGCTCGTTCGAGACCACCGAGGTGGACGGGGTGTCCTACGGGGTTCCCTGGTACGTCGACACCCGCGTGCTGTACTACCGCACCGACATGGCGGCCGCGGCGGGGCTCGAGGCCCCCACGACGTGGGATGAGCTGAAGACGTTCACCGCCGCGATGCAGGCGCAGGGCGCCACCTCCGGTCTGGCCCTCCCGCCCGGCGGCCTCGACTCGTCCATCAACCTGCTCCCCTTCGTCTGGCAGGCGGACGGCGACGTGCTCGAAGACGGCGCGTTCGCGTTCGACACGGACGCCTGGCACGAGGCGCTGACGTACTACGACAGCTTCTTCACGGAGGGCCTGAGCGACGACGAGCGCCTGGAGACCGGCGAGATCGAGCAGAAGTTCATCGACGGCGAGGTCGGCGCGTTCTTCTCCGGCCCGTTCCACGTGAGCCTGCTGCAGGAGCAGGGCGGCCCCGACTTCGCCGACAAGTTCGGCATCGCGATGGTTCCCGGCCTCGACGACCGCACGAGCTTCACCGGCGGCGGCAACCTCGCCGTCTTCAAGGACAGCGACAACCGCGACGCCGCATGGAAGTTCATCCGGTGGCTGAGCCAGCCCGAGACGCAGGTCGCCTGGTACGACCTGTCGACCGACCTGCCCTCCACCCCCGCCGCGTTCGACGACCCGGCGCTGGCCGACAACCCGTACCTGCAGGTGTTCGCCGAGCAGCTGGATGATGCGAAGGCACCGCCCGCCATCCCCACCTGGGCGCAGATCAGCGCGGTGATCGACCAGGAGGTCGAGCAGGTGGCACGCGGCGGAAAGAGCGTCGACGACGCCCTCGCCGATCTGCAGCAGCAGGCCGAGTCCATCGGCACCGGGAACTGAGGCCGGTCCCTGCCATGACCGCCGTCACCGCCGCCCCCGCGACCGGGCGTCCCGCCCGGCGCGGGGCGCGCGGCACCTCGCGCCGCACGCTCGTCGCGTGGGGCTTCGCCGCACCGTTCATGGTGCTGTTCCTCGTGTTCCTCGCGGGTCCGATCATCGCGAGCTTCTTCATGAGCTTCACCGACATGACGACCCGCGACCTGCGGAGCCCCCTGAACATCGAGGTGGTGGGGTTCGCGAACTACGTCGCGCTGTTCCAGGACCCCCGGTTCGTCCGCTCCCTCGTGAACACCGCGGCCTTCGTCGTCGTCGGCGTGCCGCTCACGATGGCACTGGCCCTCCTCGTCGCCCTCGCCCTGGACAAGGGCATCACGCGGTTCCGCACCGTGTTCCGGGTGGGGTACTACGCACCGGTCGTGACGAGCATCGTCGCGATCGCGATCGTGTGGCGCTTCATCCTGCAGCCGGACGGACTGCTGAACGGCTTCCTCGGGCTGTTCGGGATCACAGGCCCGAACTGGCTGGAATCGACCACGTGGGCGCTCCCCTCGCTCATCCTCATGGCGGTGTGGCGCAACATCGGCACGCTCATGGTGATCTTCCTCGCGGGCCTCCAGGGCGTGCCGCGCGAGCACCACGAGGCCGCGATGGTCGACGGCGCGAACGCGGTGCAGCGGTTCGCGAACATCACCATCCCCGCGCTCCGCCCCACCCTGCTGTTCGCCGCGGTCATCACCGGGATCGGGTTCCTGCAGTTCTTCGAGGAGCCGTTCGTCATGACGCAGGGCGGGCCGCTCGACGCCACCCTGTCGACCGCGATGTACACCTACGACCAGTTCGGCTTCGGCAACTACGCCTACGCCTCCGCTGCGAGCTACGTGCTGTTCCTGGCGATCGTGGCGCTCTCGCTCGTGCAGTTCCGCCTCCTCGGGAAGAGGGATTGAGATGACCACCGCAGACCTCACCGGCACGGGCACCGCCACTGCGGCGAGCGCCGAGCCCGCCGCATCCGTCGGCACGGCACCACGACGACCCCGCCGGCGCCGCGGCACCCGCCCCCGCTGGTGGCTGTACCTGGTGCTCGGCCTGGGCCTGGTCGCCATGATCATGCCGTTCGTATGGATGCTCCTCGGCTCGTTCAAGTCGACGGCGGAGATCCGGCAGCATCCCACCGAGTTCCTCCCCCGGGAACCCACCCTCGACAACTACACCGAGCTGTTCGGCCGGCTGGATTTCGCCACGTACTTCACGAACAGCCTCGTCGTCGCGGTCGCGGTGACGCTCGGGAACATCGTGTTCTCGTCGATGGTCGGCTACGCGCTCGCGAAGCTCGACTTCCGCGGCAAGCGGATGCTGTTCGGCCTCGTCATGGTCACCCTCATGGTGCCGGGGGTCGTCACGTTCGTGCCGCTGTTCGTGCTCACCGCGAACCTCGACCTCATCAACACCTACCCCGGCCTCATCCTGCCGTTCCTCATCACGCCGCTCGGGGTGTTCCTCATGCGCCAGTTCATGCTGGGCCTGCCGGACGACATCATCGAAGCCGCCCGGATCGACGGCGCGGGCGAGTGGCGCATCTTCCTGCGCGTCATCATGCCGCTGTGCGGACCCGCGGTCGCGACGCTGACGATCCTCACGTTCCTCGGCAGCTGGAACAACTTCCTGTGGCCGCTCGTGGCCG
The DNA here is from genome assembly GCA_023421635.1 of Actinomycetes bacterium. Classification (GTDB taxonomy): domain Bacteria; phylum Actinomycetota; class Actinomycetes; order Actinomycetales; family Microbacteriaceae; genus Microbacterium. Next base: position 4,629 of record JAEZSU010000310.1, read on the forward strand.
CGACCACCGAGAACATGTACACCCTGCCGGTGGCGCTCGCGCTCTATTCGGTCGGGCAGAACGCCGCGCAGTACGGCCTCATGATGGCGGGCGCCGTCGTGGTCGTCCTCCCGGTGCTGATCGTGTTCGTGCTGCTGCAGCGCTCCTTCGTCCAGGGCATCGCCCTGACCGGCATCAAGTGAATCCCCCTCGAAAGGACTCTCAATGAGCTTTCCCGCATCCTTCCTGTGGGGCGCGTCGACCGCGGCGCACCAGGTGGAGGGCGGCAACGTCAACTCGGACTGGTGGCAGCGGGAGTGGGGACACCTCCCCGGCCCCGCGGTGCACGAGCCGTCGGGCGACGCCGCGGACAGCTACCACCGCTACCCGGAGGACATGCGGCTGCTCGCCCAGGCGGGGCTGAACGCCTACCGCTTCAGCATCGAGTGGGCGCGGATCGTGCCGGAGGAGGGCTTCGTCTCCCGCGCCGCCGTCGACCACTACCGCCGCATGGTGCACACCGCACGGGATGCGGGCCTGGAACCCATGGTGACCCTGCACCACTTCACGCACCCGGTGTGGGTGGCGCGCGCCGGCGGCTGGCACGAGGACCAGACGATCGAGCGGTTCGCGCGGTACGTCGAGGCGGCACTGCCGGTGCTCGACGAGGTCGACCTGGTGTGCACGATCAACGAGCCGAACATGCTGTCGGTGCTCGCCGATCCCACGGTGCCGTTCCCCTCGACCGGGCTGCCGCCCGGGGTGCCGGCGGTGACCGACCGGCTCGTCGCGGCGCACCGGCTCGCGGTCGACCTCGTGCGCGGGACCGGATCCCGTGCCGGGTGGTCGGTGGCGACGCAGGCGTACCAGCCGATGCCCGGCTCGGAGGAGGCCACCGCCGCGTACGGCGCCTCCCGCGAGGACGTGTTCCTCGACGCGGCGGCCGGCGATGACTGGGTCGGCGTCCAGGCCTACACCCGCACGCTGATCGGTCCCGACGGGCCGCTGCCGATCGCGGCGGATGCGGAACGGACGCTCACCGGCTGGGAGTACTACCCGCCGGCCGTGGGCGACGGCATCCGGAACGCCTGGCGCCGCGCGCACGTGCCGGTCTACATCACCGAGAACGGCATCGCGACCGACGACGACACGCGCCGCATCGCCTACACCGAGGGCGCGCTGCAGGCCGTCACCGAGTGCATCGAGGAGGGTGTCGACGTGCGCGGCTACCTGCACTGGAGCGCGCTCGACAACTACGAGTGGGGCTCCTACCGGCCGACCTTCGGCCTCATCGGCTGGGACCGCGAGACCTTCGAGCGCCGTCCGAAGCCGAGCCTCGCCTGGCTGGGCCGCGTCGCCCGCGCCGGCGGCCTCGGCTAGTCCGGTCGGCCCGGCGGTCCGGCGGTCCGCGCGGCGGCCTCCGCCGGGC
>JAEZSU010000389.1 GCA_023421635.1 Actinomycetes bacterium
CGAGCGTTGCGGCGCGACGGTTCTCGAAGTTCAGCGTCTACGATCTGCAGACCGAGCACGGGTATACGCCGACGCTGGCATACGCCAATGCCAAACTCGCCAACATCCTGTTCACGAAGGAGTTGTACCGTCGCTACGGCGAGCAGGGGCTGCATCCCGTCGCGTTCCATCCGGGTGCGATCGCGAGCGGGTTCGCGGCAGCGTCCACGGGTGCGTGGAAGTTCATCTACACCAACCCGGTCACGACCTGGATGCTGTCGACCAACGTGGAGGGCGGGGCGCGACTCAGCCGGCTCGCCCTCGGCACCCCGGGGTTCGACTGGCAGCCGGGCGAGTATTACGCAGCCGACACCGAGAAGCCCGCGAGGACGCACCGGCTCGCGTCCGACCCGGTGCTGGCCAAGCGCCTCTGGGAGCGGAGTGCGGAGATGGTCGGGCTCTGATGCGCACGCTCTGGCTGGTGCGGCACGGAGAGAGCCTCGGGAACGTCGCCGCCTCGCGCGCGGAGGCGGAAGGGCTGGAGCACGTGCCGATCGAGTTCCGTGACGCCGACGTCCCGCTCTCGGCCGCGGGCGAGGAGCAGGCCCGGGCGCTCGGACGCTGGTTCGCAGACGTCCGCGACGGCATCGGGTTGTGCTGGAGCTCGCCGTACCTGCGGGCGCAGCAGACGCTCGCGATCGCAGCCGGCGACGCGCCCGCACCGACCGTCCTCGACGAGCGGCTGCGCGACCGGGAGCTCGGCGTGCTGGACCGCCTCACCTGGCGCGGCGTCGAGCGGCTCCACCCCGAGGAGGCGGAGCGGCGTCGGCACCTCGGCAAGTTCTACCACCGCCCTCCCGGCGGCGAGTCGTGGGCCGACGTGGGGCTCCGTCTGCGCTCGGTCCTGCGCGACATCCTCGACGGGCCGCAGGAATCGGCGCTCGTCGTCGCCCACGATGCCGTCGTCACGCTCGTCGCAGCCCTGTTGCTCGCCATGCCCGAGCAGCACCTCCTGCGGTTCGCCGCCGAGCATCCCGTGCTGAACGCGTCCGTGACGCGGCTCGACGTCGACCCCGCAGGCTGGCGCATCGGCATGTTCTCCGATGTGACCCACCTGCAGCAGGCCGGTGCCGATGTGACGGCGCACCAGGGGAGTCCCGACGTGCAGCATCCGGATGCGGGGCGGCGATGACGGTGCCCGGCGAACGGGTGACGCCGGACGTGCTCCGGCGCTGGGGCCTGCCGGACCCCGGCGGGGACAAGAAGGCACGCGGGGACGTGATCGTCGTCGGCGGGTCACGTCGAACCCCGGGCGGGGTGATGCTCGCGGCCGAAAGCGCCCTGCGAGTGGGGGCGGGCCGGCTGGCCGTCTACGCGCCGGGGTCGATCGACGCCCACCTGGGTGCGGTCCTGCCCGAGGCAGCGGTGTACGCCCTGCCGGAGGCGGCGTCCGATCCCTTCCCCGAGGCGGACCGGCAGCGGCTCGCGGACGCCGACGCGGTCCTCCTCGGTCCCGGCTTCGACGACCCGGACGAGACCCGGGACACCCTCGTGCAGGTGAGCCGCTGCGCGCCGTCGCTCCTGGTCCTCGACGCATACGCACTGGGGGTGCTCCCGAACGTGGACAGGGCGCAGCTGCCCGAAGCCGTCATCCTCACGCCGAACAAGGAGGAGCTCGCTCGGTTGCTCGAGGTGGACGAGGTGGCCGCGGGCGAGCTGGATGCAGCGGTGCGGCGGGCGGCCGAACGGTACCGGGCGGCCGTCAGCTGCTACGGCGTCGTCGCAGATCCGGGGGGCCGGGTGTGGCGGGTCGAGCGAGGGGGACCCGGGCTGGGGACGTCCGGGAGCGGCGACGTCATGGCAGGCGCGGTCACGGGGTTCGCGGCGCGCGGCGTCGAGCCTGGCCGGGCGGCGGCGTGGGGCACCTGGGTGCACACCCGCGCGGGCAACCGGTTGTCGGAGCGGCTCGGACTCGGGTTCCTCGCCCGGGAAATCGCGGCCGAACTCCCGCTCGCGCTCCGCGAGGTGTCCTGAACGACGGCGAAGGGCCCGACGGAAGCTTCCGTCGGGCCCTTCGCTCGTCAGCCTCAATACCAGCCGGTGGACTGGGAGTGCGACCACGCGCCGCATGGGGTGCCGTAGCGGCCCGAGATGTAGCCGAGCCCCCATGCGACCTGGGTCGCGGCGTTGGTCTGCCAGTCCGCGCCGGCCGACGCCATCTTGCTCCCCGGCAGGGCCTGCGGGATGCCGTACGCACCACTGGAGCGGTTCGAGGCCTGGTAGTTCCAGCCCGACTCCTTGTTCCACAGCGACACCAGGCACTGGAACTGGTCGTCGCCCCAGCCTCGCTGGGCGAGCATGCTACGCGCCGTCGCCTGCGCACCCGCGGGGCTGTTGTCGCCCGAACCACCACCGGTGAAGGCGGTGGCCGAGCCCGAGCCGGAGCCGGTGCTGCGGGTGGCGGTCGAGCGAGCCGCCTTCGCCGCTGCCTCTGCTTCAGCTTCCTTGCGTGCGGCTTCGGCGGCGGCGGCTTCCTCAGCTGCCTTGCGCGCGAGGGCGCCCTCGAGGCTGCCGCGCAGTTCGGCGACACGGGCGTCCACGGCGCCGGCGACCTCGGTCACGTCGTCCGCGATCTCCGAGTGGAGGACGTCGGGCAGGATGCCGGCCTTGTCGAGGCGGATCGTCGCCGCTTCGAGCGCGCCCGTGTCGATCGTCGTGTCGGGCAGGCCGAGATCGACCCCGGCCGACGCGATGTCGCCGGTGACGGCCGCGGCGGCGGCGAGCGTGGTCTCGGCAGCGCTGCGCGCACCCTCGAGCGCGGTGGACTCGGTCGCCGGGGAGGGCAGGGCGTACGAGGCGAGCGCCATTTGGTGGTCCGCGACGGGGGTGACCTCGGGCTCGGGCTCAGCGGCGTACGACGCTGCGGTGCCGGTGACGGATGCGGTCGCGACGAGGCCGAGGACGACGCCGGTGGCGATGAGGGCGGGGCGCCGACGCCTGCGACGGGCGGCGTCGCGGCGGTCACGGCGGGTGGGGGCGGAGGACGGGGAGAAGCTCATGTATCTGATGTGTCTGGTTCCGTATCGGGGAGGTTGCCCCCTCGCTCCGGGGGCGTGGCGCGTCCGACGTCGGGGACGTGATGCCCCAGCCTGCGCTCCGTTACCTGACCGTTACCTGAGTGCCGGCGCGGATTGGTGCCTGATCGGAGGCGGAAATCCCGGTGAACCACCGGTCGGCGGCGGCAACCTCCGAAACGGCTGGGAAGGCCCGACGCCCGAGGGATTCGGCGCCCGCCACAATGGATGCATGGCCTCGCTCACAGACATCGCCGCATCCGAATACGTGCTGCTGACGACGTTCCGGAAGACCGGCGTCCCGGTGGCCACGCCGGTGTGGATCGTCGCCGACGGCGATGGCGCGCTCGTGACCACGGGTGCGACCTCGGGCAAGGTGAAGCGTCTCCGCCACACCCCGCGTGTCACCCTCACGCCCTGCGACGCCAGAGGCGGTGTGGCGGACGGTGCACCGACGGTCGAGGCGGTCGCCGAGGTGCGGGACGACCCGGAGACGACCGAGCGGCTGCGTCGGGCCCTGAAGGGCAAGTACGGGCTCAAGTACGCGATGATCCGCGGTGCCCAGAAGCTCCGCCGCGGGGAGCCGGACTCCGTGGCGCTCGTCCTGCGCTGAACCCCGCCGGCGTCCACCCCGTGACAGCGTCGGCGGCCGGTCGTATCGTCACGGCATGACGACCCCCCACCACCGGCACGCCATCGTCCCGGGCTATCTGCTCGTCCGGCTCGCGCAATCCTTCGCCTATCCCAAGGCCGCCCGTGCCGCCCGGCACACCCTCATCCAGGGGCGGCCGCCCTTCCGCGCACGGATCGATCTGTCGATCGACGGCGACGGCAACCTCGTCGCGCAGCTGAGCGACGCTCCCGACCGCACGGTGCACGACGCGGAGCACACCGAGCGGCTCCCCGGGGTCGTCGTGCGCCGTGAGGACGATGCGCCGGTCGCGGATACAGCCGTGAACGAGGCGTTCGACGGCCTCGGTGCCACGTTCGAGCTGTTCCTCGGCGCCTTCGGCCGGAACTCGATCGACGGTGCGGGCTCGCCGCTCCTCGCGACCGTGCATTACGGGGTCGACTACGACAACGCCTTCTGGGACGGGGAACGGATGGTCTTCGGCGACGGCGACGGTGAGGTGTTCCTCGGCTTCACCGGTTCACTGTCGGTCATCGGGCACGAGCTCGCCCACGGGGTGATCCAGACCGCATCCGGGCTGGAGTACCAGGGGCAGTCGGGCGCGCTGAACGAGTCGCTCGCCGATGTGTTCGGCGCGCTCACCGAGCAGTACCAGCAGGGTCAGACGGCCGACGAGGCGTCGTGGCTCATCGGTGCGGGGATCTTCACGCCGGCGGTGCAGGGACGCGCGTTGCGATCGATGGCCGAGCCGGGCACGGCGTACGACGACGACGAACTCGGCATCGACCCGCAACCGGCGCACATGCGCGACTACGTCGACACGGTGGAGGACACCGGCGGGGTGCACATCAACTCCGGCATCCCCAACCGCGCGTTCGTGCTCGTGGCACGCGCGCTCGGCGGTCCCGCCTGGGAGCGGGCGGGCCGGATCTGGTACCGGGCGCTCACCGGGCTCCCGGCGGATGCGGACTTCGCCGGGTTCGCACGCGCCACTGCTGCGGCGGCCTCGGCGCAGTACGGTGAGGGTTCGGCGGAGGTCCTCGCGGTGCAGGACGCATGGCGGACGGTGGGAGTGATCGAGGATGGGCGAGCAGGCGCGGACGGATGAACGCCGTGTCGTCGTCACCGTGGTGCGTACCGGCGGGATCGCGGGGCTGCGGCGCGAGTGGCGTGTCGAACCGCCGCTCGCGGACGCGACCCGGTGGGAATCCCTGATCGACCGCTGCCCGTGGGGCGCGCCGCCGCGCCCGGTGGCCGGCGCGGACAGGTACGTCTGGCATCTCCGGGCCTGCACGCGACACGAGGACTTCGCGCGCGAGGTGCCCGATGCGGAGCTTTCGGGGGCGTGGCGGGCGCTCGTCGACGCGGTGCGCGAGCATGCGGGGGAGTGAGTGCGCGGCGTACGCTGAGCGGATGGTGACCACTCCACGCAGCGCGCGTGCGGAGCTCCGCGCCCTCGCTGCGGAGGCGTCGCCCGGGAGGCGTGCGCGGTTCGACGCCCTGCGGCGCATCCCGATGCCGGAGGAGTCCCGCCGGGCGGCGGTGCTCATCCTGTTCGGCGTCCTCGATGATCTGCCGAGCGAACGGGCAGCGGCTGACGCCGCGGTGTCCCGCGATCTCGACGTGCTCCTGCTCGCCCGGGCGGCGTCGCTCCGGTCGCACCCGGGACAGGTGGCGTTCCCTGGCGGCCGGATCGACGCGGGGGACGACGGCCCCGTCGCCGCCGCGCTCCGCGAAGCGCGCGAGGAGACGGGCCTCGACCCCGACGGTGTCGAGGTGCTCGGCGAACTCGACGTGCTCCCCCTCGCGCATTCCGGCCACCTGGTCACCCCGGTGCTCGGTTGGTGGCGACGCCCGTCGCCCGTCGGCGTGGTCGACGAGGCGGAATCGGCCGACG
>JAEZSU010000001.1 GCA_023421635.1 Actinomycetes bacterium
GGTAGATGTTCACGAGGCTCCGCGGCAGCGGGCGCACGTGCGCGTCGACGGCGAACGACAGCCCGATCGCATGGCCGGGCGTCGGGTACGGGTCCTGTCCGACGATGAGCACCCGTACGCGCTCGAGCGGACGCCCGAACGCCCGGAGCACCCGGTCGCCCTCGGGCAGATATCCCCGGCCGGCGGCGGTCTCGGCGCGGAGCCGCTCGCCGAGTGCGGCGATGTCACCCGCGACCGGTTCGAGCGCAGCGGCCCACCCGGCGTCGACGAGTCCGGCGTCGGCGAGTTCGGGCAGGGTCATCGCCATCGGCTCAGGCGGATGCGGCGAGTCCGCCGTCCTCCTCGATCACGGATCCCTGCCACGACCAGGGGAAATCGATCCACAGGTCGGTGGCCTTCCACGAGTAGTCGGGCTGGATGATCGTGGTCGGCTTGGTGTAGATCACGACCGAGCGCACCTCGGCGCCCTGCTCGCGCAGGAGCCGCACGGCCAGGTTGAGCGTGCGGCCGCTGTCGGCGACGTCGTCCACGAGCAGCACGCGGCGGCCGTTCAGGTAGGTCATGTCGAGCTCGGGCGGCAGCAGCTCGGGCGCATCGAGCACCGTCCCGATCCCCGTGTAGAACTCCACGTTGATCGCGCCGCAGTTCTTGATCCCGAGGCCGTACGCGATGGCGCCGGCGGGCAGCAGTCCGCCGCGTGCGATGGCGACGACCACCTCCGGGATGAAGTCGTCCGCGACGATCGCCCGCGCGAGGTCGCGCGACGCCTGTCCGAATCCGTCCCAGCTGAGATGTTCGCGCTCCGGCGCCACTGCTTCACTCACCGTCACAGCTTATTGGTCGCCCGGCACGGCCGCCGACCGCTGTCAGTCCTCCCGGGCGCGGAGCGGGCCCCGCGCGAGCAGGTGCTGCGCGGACTGCGCGACGGGCCGCATCGTCACGAGGTCCAGGTTGACGTGCCCGGGCGCGTCGAGCGCGTAGGCGATGACGTCGGCGACGTCCTCGGCGACCAGTGGTGCGTCGACGCCCTCGTAGACGGCGTCCGCCGCATCCCGGTTCCCGAGGCGGCGCAGTGCGAACTCGTCGGTGCGCACGAGGCCGGGCGCGATCTCGGTCACCCGGATCGGCTCGCCGTGCAGTTCGAGCCGGAGCGCCTGGGCGAGCATGGCCTCCCCCGCCTTGGCGGCGTTGTAGCCGGCGCCACCCTGATAGGCCGTGCGGGCCGCGGTCGAGGTCACGAACAGCGTGTCGGCGTGCCCGTCGGCGGCGGCCGCGCGCCGCAGCAGCGGCAGCAGGTGCGAGACCAGCCGCTGCGACGAGAGCACGTTGGCCTCGAACATCCAGCGCCACTGGTCGGGGTCGCCGTCCTCGACGCGGTCTGCGCCACGGGCGCCGCCCGCGACCTGGACGAGCGCGTGCACCGGGCCGCTCTCGGTGAGCCAGGCGGTCAGCGCCTGCACGTCGGCCTCGACCGTCAGATCGGCGGCGAAGGCCACCGCACCGGTCTCGGCCTCCAGCTCCTGCAGCCGCTCCGCCCGCCGGGCGACGGCGACCACCTCCCAGCCACGGGACCGCAACAGCCGCGCCGTCGCCTCCCCGATCCCCGAACTGGCACCGGTCACCACCGCGCGTCTGGTCGTCATCCCCCCACCGTAACGGCGGCCGGGCCGCACGTGTTACGCCGCGTGTCCCCTGCGTTGTGGGGGCCTTGCACCCTCCGTAGTGTCGATCACGGCCGGGGTACCCGCCGCGGCCGCGAGAACTTCAGGAGAACACAATGTCCGCACCCGAGAACTGGCGGTTCGAGACCAAGCAGGTCCACTCCGGCGCAGCACCCGACCCGACCACCAAGTCGCGCGCCACGCCGATCTACCAGACCACGTCGTACGTGTTCGACAACGCGGACCATGCCGCCAACCTGTTCTCGCTGGCCGAGCCGGGCAACGTGTACACCCGCATCATCAACCCGACCCAGTCGGTCGTCGAGGAGCGCATCGCCGCGCTCGAGGGCGGCTCCGGCGCGCTGCTGGTCGCCTCCGGCCAGGCGGCCGAGACGTTCGCGGTGCTGAACATCGCCGGCGCCGGCGACCACATCGTCTCGTCGAGCTCGATCTACGGCGGCACGTACAACCTCTTCAAGTACACGCTCGCCAAGCTCGGCATCGAGACGACCTTCGTCGAGAACCAGGACGACCCCGAGGAATGGCGCCGCGCCGTCCGCCCGAACACGAAGCTGTTCTTCGGCGAGACCGTCGGCAACCCGAAGATCAACGTCCTCGACATCGCGACCGTCTCCGAGATCGCGCACGAGGCGGGCGTCCCGCTCATCGTCGACAACACGATCGCGACCCCGTACCTCATCCGTCCGTTCGAGCACGGCGCCGACATCGTCGTGCACTCGGCAACGAAGTTCCTCGGCGGTCACGGCACCACCATCGGCGGCGCGATCGTCGACGGCGGGCGCTTCCCCTGGTCGCAGCACGTGGAGAAGTTCGCCGAGCTGACCGAGCCCGACCCCTCGTACCACGGCCTGAGCTACACCGGCGCCCTCGGCGACGCCGCGGCGTACATCACGAAGGCCCGCGTGCAGCTGCTGCGCGACCTCGGCGCCGCGATCTCCCCGATCTCCGCCTGGCTGCTGCTACAGGGCATCGAGACCCTGTCGCTGCGCATCGAGCGTCACGTGCAGAACGCGCAGGAGATCGCCGAGTGGCTCGAGAGCCGCGACGACGTCGCCTCGGTGAACTACTCCGGCCTGCCCACCTCGCCGTGGTACGCCGCCGCCAACCGCTACGCGCCCAAGGGCGTCGGCGCGGTGCTCTCGTTCGAGCTCAAGGGCGGTGTCGAGGCGGGTCGCGAGTTCGTGAACAGCCTGCAGCTGTTCAGCCACCTCGCCAACATCGGCGACGTGCGCTCGCTCGTGATCCACCCCGCATCCACCACCCACTCGCAGCTCACCCCCGAGCAGCAGCTCACCGCCGGCGTCACCCCCGGCCTGGTGCGCCTGTCGGTGGGCATCGAGAACGTGGCCGACCTGAAGGCCGACCTCGAGCAGGCGCTCGAGGCCGCCCGCCAGCTGGTCGACGCCGCGCGCGCCTGACGCACGCCGCGTCCGAAGGCCCCGGGATCCGCACGTATCCCGGGGCCTTCGCCGTCGGGGCGGGTGGGGGCGTAACACGGCATCCGGGTGACTGCCGCTCCGGGAGAATGGAGACATGGACTGGCAGACCTCCGAGGACACGGTGCCGAGCGCGCCCGTCACGGAGGCGGACGCCAGGCTGCTGCGGGGGCGGCCCCCCGCGACGGGCGCATGGCGCGACGGCGACCCGGTCGGCGAGCGGCGCTTCGCGACCTTCAACGACTTCCGCACCGAGGGCGGCCGGCACCTCCCGCTGTTCCGGATGGCGTACGAGAGCTGGGGCGAGCTGAACCAGGCGCGGGACAACGCCGTGCTGGTGCTGCACGCGCTCACCGGCGACAGCCACGTCCGCGGCGACGCGGGCCCCGGGCATCCCACCGCCGGCTGGTGGCAGGACATCGTCGGCCCGGGCGCGGCCATCGACACCGACCGCTGGTTCGTGGTGGCGCCGAACATGCTGGGCGGATGCCAGGGGTCGACGGGACCGGCGAGCATCGCCTCCGACGGCTACGAGTGGGCGCAGCGCTTCCCGTACCTCACCGTGCGCGACCAGGTCGAGGCGCAGCGGCTGCTCGCGGACCGGCTCGGCATCGAGCGGTTCGCAGCGATCGTGGGGGGCTCCATGGGCGGCATGCACGCCCTCGAGTGGGGCGTCACCCACCCCGACCGGGTCGCCCGCCTCGCCGTGCTCGCCGCGCCCCCCGCGAACACCGCCGATCAGATCGCCCTGAACTCGGTGCAGCTGGAGGCGATCCGCATCGACCCCGGGTTCGCCGGCGGCGAGTACTACGACGCCGCCCCCGGCGAGGGCCCGCACCGCGGGCTGTCGCTCGCACGCCG
>JAEZSU010000164.1 GCA_023421635.1 Actinomycetes bacterium
GCGCAGGACCGCGGCGAGCGGGGAGGCGAACGGGTCGGCCTCGTCGGATGCGGCATCCTCGCCCTCGGCGGTCGCGTCGGGGGCGGCTTCCTCCGGTGCGGCGGGATCCTCCGGTGCGGCGGGCGCATCCGCATCCTCCGGCTCCTGCAGCTGCAGGGTGGGAAACGCGCCGACCTGGGCGAACAGCGCGAGTTGCTGCTCGGGGGCGGTGAGCCAGGCCGCGACCTCGCGGGCCCGGTCGACGTGCGCGCCGGCCGCCGGCACTGCGAACGCGGTGAGCGCCGAGGTGGCGCCGCCTCCCGGGAAGACGTCGGCGACCTGCCAGCCGGCGGCGCGGAGCGTGGCGAGGGTGCCGGTGCCTGCCGCGACGTCGTCGGCGTCCGGGTCTGTTGCATCCGCGTCGGTCGCCGCATCCGCGTCCCCGATGGTGCCGGCGGCGCAGAGACTGGCGGCGAACGCACCGGTGCCCGCGCCCGCCAGCCACGCATCGCTGCCGGGCTCGAGGCCTGCGAAGACCGCAGGCACGGCGGTGACCCGGTCGTAGTCGGTGCGCACCGCCGGGTTCGTGGTCGCAATGATCTCGCCCGTGGCACGCTTCTCGAACGGCGCGGCGAGCTGGTCCATCATCACGAAGAACGTCTCCTGCGCGGAATCGAGGAACGGCAGCCCGGTGGCGGCGGTGTAGTCGGCGGCCGTCCGTAGGAGCGTCGGCCAGTCCTGCGCGGCGACGGCGCCCGGCTCGGCGGGGAGGCCTGCGGCGGAGAGCAGGTCGGCGCGGTAGCAAAGCGCGCGGGGGGCGGTGCTTGCCGGGTACCCGACGACCCGGCGGGCGGGGTCGGTGAAGGCGCGTACGGCCCACTCGGCCCAGCGGGGGTCGTCCTCGTCGCCGATGACGTCCTTCGGCACGGCGGCGAGGAGGTCGGAGTACGGCATCAGCTCCGGCAGCCAGGTCGAGTCGATCGTGACGATGTCGGCCAGTCCGGTCCGTCCGAGATCGGACAGCAGGTCGGTGCGCGCGTCCTCCGGCGCCAGCTCGCGCACGACGATGCGCACGTCCCTGTTGCCGCGGTCGTACTCGCCGAGCAGCGCCCGATACGCCTCGCCGGTGGCACCGGGGGTCACCTGGACGGTCAGCACGGTGGGGCTCGCACCGGCGGCGGTCGTCCCGCATCCGCTGGTCCCGACCGCGAGGGCGGCCACCAGCGCGAGCGCACGCGTGCGTCGGTGCACAGCGCCCCTCCTCACGTGATAGATCGTCCTGGCAATGATGGCACGAACTGCGCGGGAGCGCTCCCACGCGTTCGGAGGAGGGGCGTCGGCCTAGACTGGTGGGGCACATCCGCCGCGCACCCCGGGAGCCCTCGAATGCCCACCATCGTCGTCGACGTCATGCCCAAAGCCGAGCTGCTCGACCCGCAGGGCAAGGCCGTCGCCGGCGCCCTCGGCCGGATGGGCATCGACACCTTCTCCGGCGTGCGGATCGGCAAGCGGTTCGAGCTCACCGTGGACGGCGAGGTCGACGAGACGGTGCTCGCCACGGTCCGTCAGCTCGCCGACGACGTGCTCTCGAACGCCGTGATCGAGGACGTCGTCGGCATCGAGGTCGTCGAATGAGCGTCCGGATCGGCGTCATCACCTTCCCCGGGTCGCTCGACGACCGCGACGCGCAGCGCGCCATCCGTCTCGCCGGTGCGGAGCCGGTGGCGCTCTGGCACGGCTCGCACGACCTCGAGGGCGTCGACGCGCTCGTCCTGCCGGGCGGGTTCAGCTACGGCGACTACCTCCGCGCCGGCGCGATCGCCGCGCTCGCACCGATCATGAGCGAGGTGAAGGATGCGGCGGCCGCGGGCATGCCCGTGCTCGGCATCTGCAACGGCTTCCAGATGCTCGTCGAGGCGCACCTGCTGCCCGGCGGGCTCATCCGCAACGCACACCAGCAGTTCATCCGCCGCGACCAGCGACTGCGGGTGGAGAACGCGTCGACCGCGTGGACGAGCGACTTCGCGCAGGGCCAGGAGATCGTCATCCCGCTGAAGAACGCCGACGGCGGGTACATCTGCTCGGCCGAGACCCTCGAGCGCGTGGAGGGCGAGGGGCTCGTCGCGTTCCGCTACGTCGGGGTGAACCCGAACGGCTCGCTGGACGACATCGCCGGTCTCACGAACGAGCGCGGCAACGTGGTGGGGCTGATGCCGCATCCCGAGCACGCGGTCGAGCCGGGTTTCGGTCCCGACACCGACGCCGCGATGCGCTCGGGCACCGACGGGCTGTCGTTCTTCTCGTCCGCGATCGCCTCGGTGGTCGCCGCCGCGGCCTGAGTCCCCGCACCGCGCGGCCGCGCCCGCCGCGGCTGCCCGCCGCTCCCCCGGCGACACCCCCAACCCCCGTCGACTTGCCTCAGATGTACGTCAACGGGGGCTCGCGGCGTACATCTGAGGCGAGTCGACAGGGAGGGTTGCGGCGCGGCGGCAGCCGGAGGTGACGGCAGCAGGCGGCGGTGCGTGAGGGAGGCGGCGGGTGAGGTCAGCGGTTGCTGACGTAGTAATCGCGGCCGATCTGCTCCGCGGTGGCCTGGAGCAGCGGCACCACGTCCGCCACCATCGCCGCGCCCGTCGTCCTCGCGGTGCTCGACGTCGAGGACAGCGTGCCGATCACCTCGGTCGGCGTGCTGATGGGCACCGCGACCGCGAGCATGCCGGGCTCGAGTTCCTCCTCCGACAGGGCATACCCGTCCTGCCGGACCGTCTCGAGTCGATCCCGCAGTCGGCCCGCATCCACGGTGGTCGTCGGCGTGTACTGACGCCGGTCGGCGCCGGAGAGATACGCATCCAGCTCGCCCTGCGGGAGGGCCGCGAGCAGCACCTTCCCCATGGCCGTCGCGTGGGCCGGAAGCCGGCTGCCGACCCGCATGGAGTACGGCATCACCCGCTGCACCTCCACACGTGCGATGTGCACGACGTCGGGGAGGTCGAGCACGGACACCGAGCAGCTCTCGTCCGTCGACTTCGCCACCATCTGCAGATAGGACTGCGCGATCTCGGGCAGCGACGTCCCGGAGAAGTACCCCTGTCCGAGTTCGAGCACGCGCGCCGTCAGCACCCACTCCCCCCGGTACTGCTGGGCGTAGCCCATGTCCTCGAAGGTGAGCAGGACGCGCCGCACGACCGGGCGCGACAGTCCCACGGCTTCTGCGAGCGATGCCACCGTCGCCCGCTCGACCGTCGCGAAGGCGCGGAGCACGCGGATGCCGCGCTCGAGGCTCTGGATGTGGTCGGGAGAGCGCTCGGCCTCAGGATTCTCGACGGCGCCCATCCCATCAGGGTAATCCGCGGACGCGGGACGGCGCGCGGTGAAGCTCACAGCTCGTCAGCCGGGATCTGCGTCAGGGCGCTCGCCCCTCCGTCCACCCGGACGACGCCGGCCATCGCGGCGACGGCCGCAACACTGCGGCGGGTGGGTCGGGTGAGCACTGATTCCTCCTTGAATGTACGCTGTACGTACAAAAGCACGCACAATGTACAGCGTAGCGCGTCCGCGGCCATGCTCCCGACCGCGCGCCCCTCGCCCGACCGCCGTCACCCAGCAGCCCGCCCGCATCCGATCCCATCCCCACCCGGTCGACTTGCCTCGGATGTACGCCGGCGGGGGCTCCAGG
>JAEZSU010000166.1 GCA_023421635.1 Actinomycetes bacterium
CCTCAGATGTACGCCAAACGGGGTGCCGGACGTACATCTGAGGCAAGTCGAGCGGGGTGCGAGGCGTCGAGGGGAGGAGGCGACGGGGAGGGGCGGGCGCGCCGATAGACTCGGGGGATGCCGCAGACCATCACGTTCACCAAGGGTCACGGCACGGGGAACGACTTCGTGATCGTCGCCGACCCGGACGGTGCGCTGGAGCTCAGCGACGACCAGGTCGCCGTGCTGTGCGACCGCCGGTTCGGCATCGGCGGCGACGGCATCCTGCGGGTCGTCCGCTCGGCCGCGATCACCGAAGGCGCGGATGCGGCCGCAGCCGGCGCCGAATGGTTCATGGACTACCGCAACGCCGACGGCTCCGCCGCGGAGATGTGCGGCAACGGCATCCGCGTGTTCGCGCGCTTCCTCGTCGAGCACGGCCTCGCCGAGATCGGCGCGGACCCGGTGCCGATCGGCACCCGCGCGGGCGTGAAGACGGTCACCGGGACCGCGGACGGCTTCGAGGTGGACCTCGGCCGCTGGCGCGCCGACGATGACGACGTGCTCGTGCAGGCCAAGGGGCTCCCCGTGGCACGCCCCGGCCTCGGCGTCGACGTCGGCAACCCGCACGTCGTCGTCGCGCTCTCGAGCAACGACGAACTCGCCGGCCTCGACCTCGCGTACCACCCCGTGCTGAGCCCGGCACCGCCCCACGGCGCGAACGTGGAGTTCGTCGTCCCCGCCGACCCGCTCGTGCAGGGCGGCGTCGGGAGAGTGCGGATGCGGGTGTTCGAGCGCGGCGTCGGCGAGACCCTGAGCTGTGGCACCGGCGTCGCAGCGACCGCCATCGCGGTGCGGCATTGGGCAGGCCCGGCGGCACCGGACGACTGGACCGTCGAGGTGCCCGGCGGCGTGCTGCAGGTCCGGATGCGGGACGGTCACGTGCTCCTGTCGGGCCCCGCGGTGCTGGTGTTCACCGGCGAGGTCACCCTCGCCTGAACGCACCCGCGGCACTCGCCTGAACCTGCCCGCCGGCGACCTCAGGCGAGGTCGAGGACCGGCCGCCGCCTGCGGATGCGTGCCGCGATGCCGGCGCAGATCCCCAGCGCGAACAGCAGCGCGCACGCGACGGCGACGAGCCAGAACGCCCCGGCCGACCCGGTCTGCTCCGCGAGCGGGCCCGCGGTCGCGGCTCCCACTCCGATGCCGATCACGACACCGCCGTTCAGCAGGGCCATCATGAATCCGCCGGACCCCTGCGCCGTGAGCGACCCGGTGATCCCGAAGATCGTGAGGAGCATCGGCCCCTGGAAGGCACCGGCCACGAGGCCGGCGATGAGCACGGCGGGGATGCTCGTCGCAGCGAGGAGCAGCACGGCGCCCACCAGCATCCCGGCGCCTGCGATGCTCCACCGCAGCCACGGTCCGATCCGGTCTGGCACCATGACCATGGCGAGCGTCGTGACGGTCGAGCCGACCGCCATCACGGCGTACAGCAGTGCGCCCGCGTCGGGCAGCCCCATCTCGCCCGAGAACGCCGTCAACCCGGCCTGGCTGCCGCCGAAGAACACGCCCATCGCGACCGTGCCCGTCACGCACAGGGTCAGCAGCGCCCGACGCCGCAGCGCACCGCCGGCGACGGGCACGGCGGCGGCCCGTTCAGCCGCGCTCCGGCTCCGGCGCGGGACCAGCCGATGGGTGCGGTGCACGGCGAACTGGGTGACGAAGACGGTGATGAGCCCGGCGGTGGCGAACATCGCCGCCTGCGGGCTGACGGTGACCGCGAGGATGCCGACGAGCGCCGGTCCGAAGATGTAGCTGATCTCGTCGGTCACGCCCTCGAAGGCGAACGCGGTCTGGGTCTCCCGTGGGAGCAGCGCCAGCCAGCGGGCGCGGGACAGCGCGCCCACCTGCGGGATCGTGAGACCGGCGAGCCCTGCGAGGGCGACCGTGACCGTGTCGGGGAGCACCCCCGCGCCGAGCGTGAAGGCGACGAGCACCGTCACGTTCACCACGACGCCGGCGAGCAGCACGTTCCGCTGGCCCCAGCGGTCGGCCATCGTGCCGGTGGTGGGTGCGCCGACCGCCTCGCAGACAGCCGCTGCGGCTGCGGCGAAGCCGCCGACCGCGAGCGACCCCGTCGCGGACGTGCTGAGCGTTAGCACGGCGAGCGGGATCATCGCCATCGGGAACTTGCCGAAGGCGGTGGCCAGCAGGTAGTTCCAGCCCGCGGTCGCGGGCAGCGTACGGTATCCGGACAGGCCGGAAGAGCCGGTGGACATGGGTCTCCTCACCGGCGCGTCCCCCACCACGGATCGCACCAACAGCCCATATCTCGTGGGGAGCAGCGTAGCAGCGCCGTGTGACGGCGCCGTGTCACACGACGGTGATGGGCTCCGTCGGCGGGGTCCCGTGCCGCCGCACCTTCAGGACCCGGAACCCGCGGGCCGTCGCCGCGCGGTGCACGCTGAACCCGTCCGGGAACGACGCCGCGATCCACCGCTGCAGCGAATCGGCGCCGAGATGACGGGCGACGACCAGCCACGCGTCGGAGCGCTCGTCGAGCCGGGGGAGCCAGTGCTCCAGCATCCCGTGGAGCACCTGCTTGCCCACCCGGATCGGCGGATTCGAACGGATGCCGCGGAACGAGAGGTCCTCGGGAACATCGTTGGGGGTCACGGCGTTGATGTTCTCGAGGCCGAGCGCCTCGGCGTTGCGCCGGACCAGGTCCAGTGCACGTTCGTTCACGTCGACGGCCCACACGGTGGCGTGCGGGGACTGCATGGCAAGGCTCAGTGAGATCGGTCCCCACCCGCATCCGAGATCCAACAGGTTCCCGCCGGGCGGCGGCGGTGGCGTGTGGGACAGCAGTACCGCGGTACCCGCGTCGAGCCGATCGGGACTGAAGACACCACCGGCGGTCGTGACCTCGATGTCTCGACCGGCGAGCGTGACGCGGATGGTGCGCAGATTCTCGGGACTTGCGGGCGACGCGCTGAAATAGTGGTCGCTGGACATGGGAGCGAGCGTACCGGAGGACGGGCCGCACACGTGAGGCTAGAGTTGGCGTCTTGAAGCAGGCGCCTTGGAAAGGGCACATGACAGACAGTCACGAAGACCAGGCGATCGACCCGGTGGAGCGCATCCTCGCGCGGTCCGAGCCGCGCGCGACGGTGCATCTGCGCGGTCCGGCGCAGGCGCTGCAGGATGCCTCGACCGTCGTCGACGGCGACACCGACGGCGAGCAGTGGGACCGGCAGGAGCGCGCGGCGCTCCGGCGTGTGCCCGGCCTGTCGACCGAGCTCGAGGACGTCACCGAGGTCGAGTACCGGCAGCTGCGCCTGGAGAACGTCGTCCTCGTCGGCGTCCACCCGCAGGGGCAGGCCGAGGAGGCCGAGAACTCACTGCGCGAACTGGCGGCCCTCGCCGAGACGGCGGGTGCCGTGGTGCTGGATGCGGTGCTGCAACGCCGCCCGCATCCCGACCCCGCGACGTACGTCGGCCGCGGCAAGGCCGAGGAACTGCGCGACATCGTCTCCGCCGTCGGCGCGGACACCGTCATCGCCGACACCGAACTCGCACCGAGCCAGCGCCGTGCGCTGGAGGACGTGGTCAAGGTGAAGGTCATCGACCGCACCACCGTGATCCTCGACATCTTCAGTCAGCATGCGAAGAGCCGCGAGGGCAAGGCGCAGGTCGAGCTCGCGCAGCTCGAATACCTGCTCCCGCGCCTGCGCGGGTGGGGCGACTCGATGAGCCGCCAGGCCGGTGGCCAGGTCGGCGCGGGCGGTGCCGGCATGGGGTCCCGCGGTCCCGGTGAGACGAAGATCGAACTGGACCGCCGCCGCATCCGCACCCGGATGGCGCAGCTGCGCCGGCAGATCCGCGAGTTCGGACCGGCCCGCGACGCGAAGCGGGCGGAGCGGCGCCGCAACACCATCCCCGGCGTCGCGATCGCCGGCTACACGAACGCCGGCAAGTCCAGCCTCCTCAACCGCCTCACGCAGGCGGGGGTGCTGGTCGAGAACGCGCTGTTCGCGACGCTCGACGCCACCGTGCGACGCGCGGAGACCGCGGACGGGCGCGTGTACACGCTCACCGACACCGTCGGGTTCGTCCGGAACCTTCCGCACCAGCTCGTCGAGGCGTTCCGCTCCACGCTCGAGGAGGTCGGTCAGGCCGACGTCATCGTCCACGTCGTCGACGGCTCGCACCCCGACCCCGGCGCACAGCTCGCGACCGTGCGCGACGTCATCGGCGAGGTCGGCGCGCGCGGCACCCGCGAGATCGTCGTCTTCAACAAGGCCGATCTGCTCGACGAGGACGCGCGGCTCCTGCTGCGCGGGCTGCAGCCGGACGCGCTGTTCGTGTCCTCCCGCACCGGTGAGGGCATCGACGAGCTTCGGGCGGCGATCGAGGCGGCCCTCCCGCTGCCGGCCGTCGAGGTCGACGCCCTCGTGCCGTACGACCGTGGCGACCTCGTCTCGGCCGTCCACGAGCACGGGATGATCCTCGCCCAGCGCCATGAGGAGGGCGGCACCGCGCTGAAGGCGCGGGTGCCCGAGGCCCTCGCCGGCAGGCTCGCACCGTTCGCCCGGCGCTGACGCGCAGGGCGCCGGGGCGACCGGTCAGACCCCGTCGAGCGTCGGCATCAGGACGAACAGGTCCGCCTCGCCCGTCACCGGCATGAACCCGGCGTGCTCGAGGAGCGCCGCCCACGCCGGTTCGCCGGTGCGGGCGTACAACGGCCGGTCCGCCTCCCGCGACACGACGATGCCGAGGTCGCGCGCGGCGTGGTCGGCCGGTGCGCCGTCGTCCGCGATCCGCACCTCACGGCCTCGGGGACCGTCGACCGCGGTGAACGCCCCGACCGACAGCTCGAACGCGGGCACGTCGGGGGTGGCGAACCCGAACACGCGCCCCAGGAACGCGTACTCGCTCTCCAGCGCGTGCACGACCGTCTCGCGGCGGCGGAACCCGTGCCCCTCGCCGGGGTACAGCACGTACGCGAAGGGCACCCCGCGGGCCACCAGCGCCTCGCGGATCGCCTCCGCCTGAGACGGCGGCACCACGGCGTCCTCATCGCCCTGCAGGATCAGCAACGGCACGCGGAACCGCTCCGGGTGGGTGAGCGGGGAGCGTTCCCGGTAGACCTCCGCCGCATCCGGGAGCGGTCCGATCAGCCCGTCCAGGTAGCGGGACTCGAAGTCGTGCGTGTCCTCCGCGAGCATGCTCGCGTCGCCGACGCCGTAGCGGGAGATCCCCGCGGCGAACACGTGCGTCCGCGTCAGCGCACCGAGCACGGTCCAGCCGCCGGCGGATCCGCCCTCGATGGCCAGCCGGTCGGGGTCGGCGAGTCCCAGCTCACACAGGCCCGACGCCGCTGCGGCGACATCGTCCACGTCGACCACGCCCCACTGCCCGCGCAGGCGCTCCCGGTAGGCGCGGCCGTACCCGGTGGAGCCGCCGTAGTTCACGTCGAGCACCCCGATGCCGCGGCTGGTGAAGTACGCCACCTTCGCGGATGCGGACGGCGTCGCGTGCGAGGTCGGGCCGCCGTGCACCCAGACGAGGTAGGGCGGCAGCTCGCCGTCCGGCCCGGCGGCGTCGGGGTTCGTCGGCGGGTAGTCGATCGCGTGCACCGGGCCGTGCGGACCCGGCACGCTCAGCTCGCGGGGACGGGGGAGCCACTCGGGTCCCCACGCGGCCTCGGCCGTGGTGAGCTGCTCGGCGGTCGCCGCATCCAGGTCGAGCAGCCAGACTGCGGCGTCGCCGGTCTCGCCCGCGCCGATGGCGAGCGCTGCCGTCCCGCGGACGTCGGTGATCGTGACACCCGCCGTGGGGGCGCCGTCGACCTCGGTGGCGGTGCCGTCGGCCGGGTCGACCACGACCACGCGGTCGGCGCCGGCCCTGCCCCCCCCGACGCACC
>JAEZSU010000203.1 GCA_023421635.1 Actinomycetes bacterium
CGCCTCCGCACCGCCGCCGGTGACCGCCGTGCGCCGCATCGCCCGTGCCGTCGACGGCCTCGAACCGGGCATGTTCCGTCCGCACGTCCGACCGGCGATCCGGCGGATGCTGTCGGTCCTCGCCGACCGAGCCCCCGCCGGCCCGAAGCTGCTCTACCGTGCCCTCGCCGCGATGCCCGCCCTCACCGCCCGGGTATTCGCCGCCATGGGCGGGGAGCCCGCGGCCCTGGTGCGCACCACCGTCGCCGCGACCATGCTCGCCGGCGGCACCGCCCCGAACGTGCTGCCCTCGTCCGCCACCGCCACCGTGAACCTGCGGATCGCACTCGGGGAGACCGTCGCCGGCACGGTGGAACGCGTGCGGCGCCGGATCGACGACCCCGAGGTCGAGGTGACCCTGCTCGAGGGCGACGATCCCTCCCCCGAGTCCGCGACGGACAACGCGGCCTTCGCGCACATCGTCCGCGCCGTCGCAGCCTCCTACCCGCGCGCCGCCACCGTGCCGTACGTGATGATGCAGGCGAGCGACGCGCGCCACTTCCACCGCTTCGCACCGTCCGTGTACCGGTTCGCGCCGCTCGCCATGAGCGCGGCCCAGCGCGCCGGCATCCACGGCGTCGACGAGCGCGTCGCGATCGACTCGCTGGTGCGCGGAGAGGTGTTCCACCGCGCCCTGCTCAGCGGGCTAGAGTGAGCCGACCCGAATCCGAAGGAGCGTTCATGGGGCAGCGCGTGGCATTGGGCACCCTCGCGGGTGTCGTCGGATTCCTCGCCTTCGTCGAGTTCACCAGCGGTGTCCTGCAGGGCTACTACACGCCCATGCTCACCGACATCGCCCGCGCCCTCGGCATCCACGACGCCGACGTGAACTGGCTCGAGGGCACGCAGCTGATGCTCTCGGCGCTCGTCGTGCCGGTGATGGCGAAGCTCGGCGACATGGTCGGGCACAAGCGGATGCTGCTCGTCTCGACCGCGGTCACGGCCGCCGCATCCCTGGCCCTGCCCTTCACCGACTCGTTCGCCGTGTTCCTCATCGCGTGGGCACTGCAGGGCTTCTACGTGGTGTGGCTGCCGCTCGAGATCGCGCTCATCTGGTCTCGGTCTCGACGGACGCCCGGGCGCGCCGCCCTGACGGCGAAGGCGGCCGGGCTCCTCGTCGCAGCGCTCGAGGCCGGCGCGATCACGGGCGCACTCGTCGGCGGCGCGCTCGTCGACGTGCTGCCGCTCACGATCGTGCTGCTCGTCCCGGCGCTCCTCGTGGTGCTGTGCTTCGTGGTCATCGCCTTCGGCGTGAAGGAGTCCCCGGACCCCACCGGCGGCCGCGTCGACACGGTCGGGCTCATCCTCATCTCGCTGGCACTCCTCGCCTTCACCGGCGGCCTGAGCCTGCTGCGCCTGAGCGGTCCCGGCGACCTCGTCGCGTGGGCTGTGGTGGTCGTCGGCCTCGCCCTCGTCGTGCCGTTCGTGCTCTGGGAGCTGCGGCACCCCGACCCGCTGGTGGACGTGCGCATGTTCCGTTCCCCCGCTCTCGGCCCGGTGTTCCTCACCGCGGGACTGTTCGGGGTCAGCGTGCTGGGCGCGCAGGCGCCGCTGTCGACGTTCGCCCGCACCGACCCGGAGGTGTACGGCTACGGCCTCGGCACGTCGGGCTTCGCGACCTCGCTCATCATCGGCGTCTACCTCATCGCCATGATCGTGGGCGCTCTGCTGTTCCCGGTGGTGTCGCGGCGACTCACGCCCCGGTACGCGCTCCTCGGCGCGGCGCTCCTCGTCGGCATGGGCTTCCTCATGTTCCTGCCGCTCCACGACGCGTACGGGCAGGTCATCGGCAACATGGTCGTCGTCGGGCTCGGCTCGGGTGCGCTCGTCGCGGCGTTGCCCGCGGCGGCCGCGTCCGCCGCGCCCGCGACGCAGACGGGCGTCGCGACCGGCCTCACCAACTCGGTCAAGACCGTCGGCGGCGCGATCGCGTCCTGCGTGTTCGGCATCGCCCTGTTCTCGGGCACCGTCACCGCGACCACCGGCGTCGAAGAGACCGCGGGCTCGTTCAGCGGCTACCTCACGGTGTGGCTGGTGTGCGGTGCGACGGCGATCGTGGCGGCCGTGCTGCTGCTGTTCGTGCCGAAGGGATCCTTCACCGACCGCTCCCTCACCGTGGAACCGGTCGCGACGATGCGCTGAGCCGGAGGCACGGATGCGGCGGGGTCACTCCCCCATGCGGTTGCGGGTGCGCATGGCGCGCTCGGCCTCGAGCCGGTCCTGCCGCTCGCGGAGGGTCTGCCGCTTGTCGTACTCGCGCTTGCCCTTCGCGACCGCGATCTCGACTTTCGCGCGCCCGTCGAGGAAGTAGAGCTTCAACGGCACCAGCGTGTACCCGCCCGCGGCGACCGCGTGCGAGAGCTTCACGATCTCCTCCTTGTGAAGGAGCAGCTTGCGGGTGCGCTTACTGGCGTGGTTCGTCCAGTGCCCCTGCGAGTACTCGGGGATGTGCACCGCATCCAGGTACGCCTGCCCGTTGTCGATGTACGCGTAGCCGTCCGTGAGGTTCGCGCGACCCTGCCTGAGCGACTTGACCTCGGTGCCGGTCAGCACGAGTCCCGCCTCATAGGTCTTCTCGACCGTGTAGTCGTGACGCGCGCGGCGGTTGGTCGCGATGACCTTCTCTCCGCGTTCCCTGGGCATGGTGAAGACTCCTGTTCGCGCCGCACCGGCGGGCGGCAGCCCGTCAGTCTATCAACGACCGCACGTCAGGCGCGGAGCCAGCGACGGATCGCGAAGCTCGCGGACAGCGCGGCCAGCACGACGCCGATCACGATGATCACCGGGATCACCAGCGCGAGGTCGGCGGCGCCCACCCACGTGGTCACGAACGCCACCCGCTCGCGCAGGTAGCCACCGACGCCGAGGTCGACGCCCAGCCACACCGCGACGCTCGCGAGCACCGAGCCGATGAGCGCGGCGAACACGCCCTCGAGCACGAACGGCGTCTGGATGAACCGGTTCGACGCGCCCACGAGGCGCATGATGCCGATCTCCTTCCGCCGGGCGAACGCGGAGAGCCGGATCGTGGTGGCGATCAGCAGCACGGCCGCGATGAGCATGAGCGCGGCGATGCCGACGGCGATGTAGGTGGCGACGGTCAGCGCGGAGAACAGCGGCTCCAGGTACTGCATCTGGTCGGCCACCTCCTCGACGCCGTCCATGCCGCCGAACGCCTCGGCGATCACGTCGGAGTTCATCTGGTCGACGAGGTTGATCGAGAACGTGGCGTTGATCTGGTCGGGCGTGATGATGCCGACGTACTCGTCGCCGAGCTGCGCGATCGCGTCGTCGTAGGCGTCCTCGCTCGTCTGGAACGAGTAGTCCTTGATGAGCGGTGCGAGCGCGGGGCCGTCCAGCTCCGCCTTGACCGCGTCGACCTGTTCCTCCGTCGCCGCCGTGCCCTGCGCGCAGGTGTCGGTGGTCGACACGCTCGTGCACATGTAGACGGCGACCTGGGCGCGATCCACCCAGAAGTCCTTCATCTTGCCGATCTGCATCTGCATCAGCACCGCCGCGCCCACGAACGTGAGCGAGACGAAGGTGACGAGCACGACCGAGATCACCATCGACGCGTTCCGGCGCAGGCCACTCAGGGCCTCGCCGAGGATCAGACCGCCCCTCATCGCGTGGGCCCCACTTCGTCGTCGTCCTGCCCGAGGCCGAGCCGGTCGGCGAGCCCCAGTTCGTCCACGGCGACCTCGGGGATGCGGGTCACCGGGATGCCGCGGGTGACCGGTGCCGACTCGCCCTGCGGCTGCACGGCCGCCTGCTGCACCGCTACCTGCTGCGCAGCGGCCGCCTCGATGGTCTCCTCCAGGCGGATCGGTTCGATCTGCCCGGTCTCGGAGATCTCTCGGCGCAGCTCCTGCACCGCGGTGAGGGCAGCGGTCGCCGCGGCGCCGCGCTCCGCCTGGGGCGCGAGGCGCGGGATGCCGGAGGTGTCGCCGTAGCCGCCGCTCGACTCGTCGCGGACGATCTCGCCCTGTCGGAGCTCGATGACGCGGCGGCGCATCTGGTCGACGAAGCCGGCCTCGTGCGTGGCCATGACGACCGTGGTGCCACCCGCGTTGATGCGTGCGAGCAGCTGCATGATGTCGACCGAGGTGGCGGGGTCGAGGTTTCCGGTGGGCTCGTCGGCAAGCAGCAGCTGCGGCCGGTTCACGAGCGCGCGAGCGATCGCGACGCGCTGCTGCTCACCGCCGGAGAGCTCGTGCGGCAGACGCTTCTCCTTGCCGGCGAGACCGACGAGCGCGAGCGCCTCGGGCACCGCCTGCTGGATGAACCCCTTCGAGGAGCCGATCACCTGCAGCGTGAACGCGACGTTCTGGAACACGTTCTTGGTCGGCAGCAGCCGGAAGTCCTGGAAGACCGCCCCGACGTGGCGACGGAAGTACGGCACCTTGCGGCTCGGCAGGGCGCGCAGGTCGCGCCCGAGCACCACCACGCGGCCCTCGCTCGGGACGTCCTCCCGCAGGATGAGCCGGAGGCAGGACGACTTGCCCGACCCCGACGCGCCCACGAGGAACACGAACTCTCCGCGTTGCACCTCGAAGTCCACGTTCTGCAGCGCGGGTTTGGAGGTGCCGCGATACCGCTTGATGACGTTCTCGAACCGGATCATGGCCTGGCAAGCCTAAGCGGGCGCATGCGCCGAAGCGGGCACCGTCACCGGCGCGCCGCATCCGCGGATCAGTCGTCGTCGTCTTTGCGCTTGCGCCAGCGGATGCCGGCCGCGATGAGGCCGTCGAGGTCGCCGTCGAAGACGGAGGCGGGGTTCCCGACCTCGTAGCCGGTGCGCAGGTCCTTCACGAGCTGCTGCCCGTACAGGAAGTAGGACCGCATCTGGTCGCCCCAGCTGGCGGTGATGGTGCCGGCGAGTTCCTTCTTCTTCGCCGCCTCCTCCTCCTTCTTCAGCAGGAGCAGTCGGGTCTGGAGCACCCGCATGGCGGCGGCGCGGTTCTGGATCTGCGACTTCTCGTTCTGCATCGAGACGACGATGCCGGTCGGAAGGTGCGTGATGCGGACGGCCGAGTCGGTCGTGTTGACCGACTGACCGCCGGGACCGGAGGAACGGAACACGTCGACGCGGATGTCGCCCTCGGGCACGTCGACCTCGACGGCCTCCTCCATGACGGGGATGACCTCGACGGCGGCGAAGCTCGTCTGCCGCTTGTCGGCGGAACCGAACGGGCTGATGCGGGCGAGGCGGTGGGTGCCGGCCTCGACCGAGAGCGTGCCGTAGGCGTAGGGGGCGTTCACCTCGAAGGTCGCGGACTTGATACCGGCACCTTCGGCGTAGGAGGTGTCCATGACCTTCACCGGGTAGCCGTGGCGCTCGGCCCAGCGCAGGTACATGCGCATGAGCATCTCGGCGAAGTCGGTGGCGTCGTCGCCGCCCGCGCCCGAGCGGATCGTCACGACGGCGGCGCGATCGTCGTACTCGCCGTCGAGGAGCGTCTGCACCTCGAGGTCGCCGACGACCTTCTCCAGGTCTGCGAGCTCCTTGCGGGCCTCCTCGGCGGACTCCTCGTCCTCCATCTCGTTGGCGAGCTCGACGAGCACCTCGAGGTCGTCGAGGCGGTTGCCGACGTCGGTGACTCGCTTCAGATCGGCCTGCTTGTGGCTGAGGGCGCTGGTGACCTTCTGCGCCTTCTCGACGTCGTCCCAGAGGTCGGGCGCACCGGCCTCCTCGCTCAGTCGGGCGATGTCGGCGCGCAACGCATCGACGTCCACCACCGCTTCGATGTCGGAGTAGGTGGAACGCAGGGCCTGGATGGCCGCGGAGAGATCGAGCTCAAGCATGACACTCCAGACTAACGTGGATGCAGTGACCGACCACGCCGATTCCCAGGATCCGGGCGTCGCCACGGTGCTCGGCCGGTTCGCGCCGA
>JAEZSU010000204.1 GCA_023421635.1 Actinomycetes bacterium
GCTGGAGATCGACCGCGAGGTAGCGGCCTTCCGCCCAACGCTCACGTTCGGCGACCAGCGCCCACGTCCCCGCGAGCACGACGGCGAACGCCGGAGCCTCGTCCCCGCTGAACACCTGCGACAACGCCCGTGCCACCGACGGGACCTCATCCGCCTCGTCGTCGAGCCGGAACGGCGTGAGGAGCGTCGGTTCGTTCTTCGCCAGCAGATCCGACACGTCGGCGACGCGTCGCGCCTTGACGAGGGCGACGAGTCGGGCGTCCGGGGCCTCGGCAGCTGACAGGAACGTCACCGGTCCCGACACCGCGCGGTGCCGATGCGCGTCGGCGAAGCCCAACGCCGCCGCCAGCGGTGTGAGCACGGTGTCGTCCCAGGCGCGGTCGTCGGCGTCCTCGACGGCGAGCGCACGCAGCAGAGCGCCGCGTGCATCGGCCAGCCGCGATCGCGGCGTCTGCTCTCCGGCGTCTTCGCGGGCGTCCCACTCCTTGCGGAGGGCTTTCACACGTGCCGCGAACGACTGCTTCGTCGACTCCGTGTTGAAGTAGTGCTCGCTGATCCAGTCTTCGCCCACCACGAAGGCGTCGGACGCCATGTCAGTACTCCTCCGGGACGATCACCAACAGTGGGCGCACCAGGTGACGGGCGGGCAGCATGCTCTTCGCGATCGCCTCCTCCTCCTGCACTTTGCGGCGCTGGTCCCTCAGGCCGCCGCGTTGGATCAGGGCGTCGGCGTCGTCGACCCATCGGTCGACGCGTGCCGACCAGTCGTCGACCCGACGCCGCACCTCGTCGGCCGCGGCGCGGGACGTCGACGCGAGATGGTGGGTGGCCTTGTCCACCGCGGTCGGGATGAGGCTCTGCACGGCCTCGAGGTCGCGGACCGGTGCCGTGTTGCCTCGTTCGCCCGCCACACCGAGCGATGTGAGGGCCGATGCTGCGTCGGGGTGTGGTTGCACGATCGGACCGGTCACCGACAGGAAGTTCGCCGCGATCACCTGACCGCGCGCGTTCGCGAGGGTCCCGAGCAGCAGGACCGTCGGAGCGGGGGCGTCGCCGCGCACCGCGAACACCTCGTTCCGTCCGAGCTTGGCGAGCACACGGTCCGCCGCCCAGTCGAGCACCGGGTGCAGCGGGCCGAGGTAGTGTGCCTCGGGCCACAGGCCCCTGGTGTTGGCCGCGTCGTCCCGCGCCTGGCGCAGGGCCGAGAGCGCCGTCTCGCGTGTGGTCGCCAGCCGCAGCCGCTCGTGCACCTTGCGCTGCTGCAGGTACCCCTGCGGCAGGACGGCGAGACGCTGGCGCAGGTCGTCGGGCGGCGTGAGGTCGGTGAGGCCGTACGTGCCGTGGCGGCGCAGGTCGACGCCGCCCGCCGCCGGCGGTGCGGCCGGCGTCTCGAAGATCTCCTCCAGCGCCGCCGCAAGGTAGGCCTCGTCGTCGGGGAAGAGAGCTGTGCGTTCCGCAGTCTCGTGGTCGACGACGTCGTCGACCGCATCGGACGCCTGCGCGCCCTTGGCCGCCAGCAGCAACGCGAGGAACGGGTCGTCCTCCTCGTCGGCGACGGCCGCCACGCCCGGCACCACCGCGTCGATGTCGCTGCCCGAGGCGAGCGCCATCTCGATCTCGCGCTCCTCCGCCGCCACGCTGTAGGCGCCCATCAACACCGCGGCGTCGCCGAGGGCCTTGTGAGCCTCGTTCTCCCGTTCCACGAGGCGCGCGAGCACGCGGATGTCACCCGCGAAGCGCTCGTGTGACGGGCGCAGCAGGATCGTGCTGATCTGCGGTGGATGCTGCTGCCCGTAGCGGTCGATACGTCCGTTGCGCTGTTCGATGCGGATCAGGCTCCACGGGATGTCGAAGTGCACCAGCTCGTGGCACTGGCTGTGCAGGTTGACACCTTCCGATGCGATGTCGCCCGTCACCAACACACGGATGGGGGAGGAGGACAGCTTGAACGACTCCACGATCGCCTGCTGCTCGACATCCGACAATCCGCCGTGAAGCACCTCCACCTGATCGGGCTTGAGTCTCAGTCGCGTCGTCAGCTCGTCCCGCAGCCAACGCAGGGTGGCGACGCGCTCGGAGAACACGACCGCGCGTTCCGGAGACGCCTTGCCGACGCCGATCCCGCGGAGGTAATCGACGAGGCGATCGAGCTTGGCGGACCCGGCCCGGGCGCTCGTGACGGCCAACTCCTCCAATCTCAGGAGCGCGTGACTCTCGCGTGCCTGCGCCTCATCGGTCGGCGTCCCCAGCGTGCGGAGCCGGTTCCGCACCGACTCGACGAGCGCTGGGGGACTCGACAGGAACGCCTTGGCGAGGGTCCACGGGAAGAGCCCCTTGTTGTCACCCGAGTAGGGGCTCACACCCGATGCCGGATGCAGCCACACCTCGGCGAGCTCGGTGGCGACGGCATCCTCTTCGGGCGTCGCCTGTTCGAGGAAGTGCTGGAGCGGCTTGCGTTCGGCCCAGTCCTTGCCCACCTCGCGTGCCACCTCGTCGGAGTGGCGGTGGCGGCGGATCACGAGTCGGCTGAGGGCATCGGGGTCGACGTCACCGGCGGGCGAGACGGCGGTCGGTTCGAGCAGACGGACGAGCTCGGCGAACGATTCCTTGCGACCGTTGTGCGGTGTGGCCGAAGCCAGGATCAGCGCTTCGGTGTTGGGCGCCAAGACGCGGGCCAACGCGTTGTTCTGTGTCGAGGTGCCGGTGAGGTTGTGCGACTCGTCGATGACGACCGCGTCCCACTGATGCTTGCGCAGATGGTTGAGGTACCGGTCCTGCTTCAGCGTGTCGAGCGAGATGACGGCGCGTTTGTAGAGGCTGAACGGGTTGCGGGTCGCGGGCAGCTTCCGGCGCACCCGCTGGATGCCCACCGAATCGAGCCGCACGAACGGCAGCCCGAAGCGCGTCCACATCTCGAACTGCATCTGCTCGAGCACGTGCTTCGGCGTCACGATCAGGATGCGTTCCCCGCGGCCACGCCGCACGAGCTCCGACAGGATCATCCCGATCTCGATGGTCTTGCCGAGGCCCACCGTGTCGGCCAGCAGGATGCGTGGACGGAGATTCTCGGGGCTCAGGGCCTTCGCGACCGCGGCGCGCTGGTAGCCGAGCGTGTCGGCGAGCATCTCGGTCGACACCGACAGCCGACCGTCACCGAGGGGCATCGGTGAGCGGCGCAGCGTCGCCTCCAGCCACAGCCGTGAACGGCGATGGCGAGGGGAATCGTCGGTGCGCACCTTCGCGGCGCGGGGGTCGAACGGCACGATCTCGTCGAGGTGCTCGTAGAACGCCGCGCGTGTGTCCCGTACGAGCTCGGACAGGCCCGTGACCTCGACGAGGAGTCCGTCCCGGGTGGGGGTCGCGTTGGTGACCAGCCAGTCGGCGTCTCGCACCGTGACGATCGAACCCGGCGCCACATTGAGTGCTCCGCTCGTTCCGGCCCCCACGAACACATCCTCTCGGTCCGATTCCGAAGGGGCGGCGCGCGACGACGCGGAACACACCCGCGATGCGCGTGTGCCGGCTGCCCCGACTCGAGCTTATGCTCTCCTCAAGCGATGGGCGGGGGCGGCTCGCTACAGGATGTCGGTGGCCCCCGGTAACGTCACTCGGCTGGGCACAGGAGCCCGGCGTGGGCTACGGCCTGCTCGATGATGGGGAGTCGGGAATGACCATGGGGGACACGGCGCTTTCCGCGCTCGAAGAGTACGTCCGCGCGCACCAGATGAACGCCCTCGCGGCATACGAGGCGGACCCGGATCTGCTCGAGGAGCATGTCCGGCAGGAGGACAGCTATCGGTCCGGCGGGTACGGGACCCGCCAGATCAGCGAGCTCCTCCAGAACGCCGTCGACGCGTTGGCGGCCGGTGAACACCCGGGACGCGTCGAGTTCCGGGTCGCAGGCGGCTCGCTGTACTGCGCGAACGAAGGCGCGGCCTTCGATGAGAAGGGTCTTCGGGCCGTCACGCACGCCTTCCTGTCGGGGAAGCGGGAGGACGAGATCGGGCGGTTCTGCCTCGGCTTCAAGTCCGTGCTCGGCATCACCTCCCACCCGCAGGTGTACAGCCGTTCGATCAGCTTCGAGTTCAACCCGGCGCGCACCCGGGAACTGCTCGCCGGGCTGGAGACATCCGGCGGTCGCCTTCCGTTGCTCCGGGTGCCGACCGTCGCCGACCCCGAGGACGCGGCCGCGGAGGACCCGAACCTCGCTGAGCTGATGGAGTGGGCGAGCACCGTCATCAAGCTGCCGCTGCAGCGGGAAGGCGATCGGATCCGCAGGGAGCTCGCGAGCGAGTTCGACTCGCAGGCGCTCGTCCTGCTCAAGCCCGTCTCCGAGCTGGTCATCTCCCTCGGGCAGGCAGGCGGCGGCCTGAAGAGGCTCAGGTACCGCCGCGAGGTCTCCGCCGACGGCGGCACGGTCACGATCACCCGTCCGAACGGGGAGGCCGTGGAGTGGTACTACGCCGAGCGGGAGTACGAACCGACCGAACAGGTCGCGGCGACGCTTCCCGACACGGCGCGGCGTAAGCGCATGACGGTCTCGTACGCGGTGAATCCGGCGCGCCGACTCGAGGTCGGGCGTCTCTGGGCTTGGTTCCCCCTCCAGGATCAGACGACCGCGGGCGGCATCTTCAACGCCCCATGGCAGGTGAACGACGACCGCACCCAGCTGTTGGAGGCACGGACGGACTTCGCGCGGAGCGGTGGACCCGAAGAGCGCTTGACGCCGCTCAACCATGCGCTGCTCGACATCGCGGCCGACCTCTTCCTCGACGTCGTCACCCGTGCCTCGACACCTGATGACCCCGCGGCCCACCTCGACCTCTTCCCCGCGCGTGGGCGCGAGAGCCGCAGCGTGGCCGACGAGTACCTCTCGACGGCGATCCCGAGGCGGGCGACGGAACGGCGGATGGTCCCGGACGCCGACGGTGCCCTGGTGGCCCCGGCGGAGATCGTCGTGCTTCCCGACCTCGAGACCCATCGCCTTCCGGGCGATGCGGTCGAGATGTGGGGCGCGGCCATGCAACGTCGGGATGTGCCGCACATCTCGTGCTTCCGCACCCCGACGCGCATCACCCGCCTTCGCAGTCTCATCGGCGAACGGGAAGGAGTCGCTCGTGCCGCCGCCCCGCTCGCGACATGGCTGGCGGAGCCGGCACGGGACGGCTCGGTCGACGGCGTCCGGGTTTCGCTCCGCATCCTCCGTCTGCTGCAGGAGGCGAGGAGCGTCGGGCCGGAGGCCGGGGTGATACCCCTCATCCCGACGGAGTCCGGCGACGTGGTGGGTCTCGACGCCCGTCGCCGAGTCCTGTTGCCGGTGCCGGGCGCGGACGTGCCCGACGGCCTGGACTGCGTGCGAGCCGACGTGGCGGCCGATGAGGCGTGCCGGAGTCTGCTCGAAGCGGCCGGTTTCCGCAGCGTCTCCCAGGACGAGGTCGTCGAGGCGCTCGCCACGGGCCTCGGCAAGTCGAGTGGCGAAGCGGCGTGGTCGCGGTTCTGGAC
>JAEZSU010000024.1 GCA_023421635.1 Actinomycetes bacterium
CGCGCACGGCCTTCGTCTTCGCGTCCAACACGAAGCTCGAGGTGACCTTGGCGGGCGAGAGCGCGTTGGCGACGAAGGCGGCGAGCTCGGGGTTGTAGTCGACGATGTCGATCTTCTCCCCGCCGAGCTCTTCGGTGACCGCCCGGACCCGCCGGCCGAGTTCGCCGATGCAGGCGCCCTTCGCGTTGACGGCGGGGTCGTCGGTGCGCACGGCCATCTTCGTGCGGTGACCGGCCTCGCGGGCGAGCGCGACGATCTCGACCACACCGGAAGCGATCTCGGGCACTTCGAGCGCGAAGAGCTTGCGCACGAGGCCCGGGTGGGTGCGGGAGACGGTGATCGACGGGCCCTTGGCGCCCTTGGAGACCGAGGTCACGTAGACACGGATGCGGGAGCCGTGGCGGTACTCCTCGCCGGCGACCTGCTCCTCGGGCGGGAGGATCGCCTCGACGGTGCCGAGGTCGACGTGCACCATGCGCGGGTTCGGGCCCTGCTGGATGACGCCGGCGACGATGTCACCCTCCTTGCCGCGGAACTCCCCCAGCACGGCGTCGTCGGCGATGTCGCGGAGCCGCTGGCTGATGACCTGCTTCGCGGCGAAGGCGGCGATGCGGCCGAAGTCCTCGGGGGTCGACTCCTCCTCGCCGATCACGACGCCTTCCTCGTCGCGCAGCGGCACGAACACGGCGACGTGCCCGGTCTTGCGGTCGAGGACGGCGCGGGCACCGGCGGGCAGTTCGCCGTCGGCGGAGGTGTGCTTGGCGTACGCGGTGAGGATGGCCTGCTCGATGATGGCGACCAGCTCGTCGAAGGGGATCTCCTTCTCACGCTCGACGGTGCGCAGCAGTCCGAGATCGATGTCCACAGTGGGCCTCCCTTTTCAGTTCTCGTCGGCGCCCCGCGCCGGCATCCCCCTTACGTTACCCGATGCCCGCAGCGCAAGAGGGTGTCGCGCTCACCGCCCGCAGTCGTCGAGGGGGTAGGCCAGCTGCAGCGGCGTCGGATCGTCGGCCATGATCACCCGCGTCCACCGCATGAGGAACGGGATGAGCTGCGACGGCGGCTGCAGGATGTCCTGGTGGTGGTTGTCGGCGAACACCTCCCAGCGCACCCGCTCCCCCGCCTCGCACAGCCGTTCGACCAGCTGGACCTGCGTGTCGGGCGGCAGCACCTCGTCCTTCGCGCCCCACGCGACCAGGATCGGGGTGTTCCAGGGGCCGGTCGGGGTGTTCTCCTGCAGGCGCCGGGCCATGGCGCCGCTGGTGAGGTCGCCGGTGTCGATCGGGGTGTCCTCGCTGAGGCCGAGCGCGGCGAGCGCGGAGACGACCACGCCGGGCTCGGTGAGGCAGCGCTGCGTCATCTCGCGGATGATCGGCTCCGCCGCGACCGTGACGTACCGTGCAAGGTCGATGTCGGCGTACGTCTCCGAGTACGGCACCAGCACCCACGACATCATGATCGTCAGCAGTGCGTTCTCGTTGCCGGGGGCGGTGAGCACCTCGGCGAGCGCCATCGGATCGCCGGCGGGGGCGATCGCCGCGGTGCCGCGCACATCGAGCCCAGGGGCGTACTCCGGGGCGACCTGGGCCGTCCACAGGGCCGCGTGCCCGCCCTGCGAAAGCCCCCATACGGCGGTCGTCGGCGAGAGCACCAGGTCGGTGTCGATCTCGGCGGCGGCGAGGACGGCGTCCAGCGAGGACCGGGCCTCGCCCAGGCCGATGAGGTACGGGAACTTCCCTTCGGCGCCCTGACCGCTGTAGTCGGTCGCCACCACGACCCAGCCCTCCGCCAGCGCCTGCTCGAGCCCCGGGATCGCCCATTTGGTCGCGGTGCCGTCGGCGAGACTCGGCGCGCAGCCGCGCGCGACGCCGGTGGTGCCGTGCTCCCAGAGGACGACCGGGCGCGGGCCCGGTTCCGCATCCGTCGGGGTGATGACCATGGCGCTCGCGACCGCCGGGTCTCCGTTCGCGTCCTGCGTCGTATAGAGGATGCGGGTGACCTCGCCGTTGGCGGGCGCGCGGCCGACGTAGTCGTCGGCGCGGATCAGCCGTCCGTGCCCGTCCGGCACCCGATCGGGGGTCGCGTAGAACCCGTCGATGACCGGCGCGCCGCCCGAGAGCCACTGGCTGAGGCCCCAGCTGCCGGCGACGAGCCCGATGAGCACCACGGAGACCGCGTACCTCCCCGCCGCCGCCCAGGCTCGGGCAGCACGGGAGGGCTCCCGGGCCGCCGCGGCCGCCGCACCGCGGCGGGCTGCCCTCGCCGCCCGGGCGCCGCGCAGCAGCAGGGTCACGCCGAAGACGACCGTCCGCACCCCGAAGACGAGTGCGACCAGCAACAGGGTCACGTCGGGCCAGGTGCGCGAGAGCACGCCGAAGGCGATCTGCGCACCGCCCCAGACCGCGGTGAGCACACGCACGCTGACCCGTCCCCGCGCGACCGCGTCGCCGAGGGATGCCAGGCCGCCGATCACGAGCAGCACCGAGAGCGCCACCGGCAGCAGCTCGATGTTGCGGCCGAACCACACGATGACGACGACGCCGCCGACGATCCAGGCGACGCCGAACAGGCGCGTCCACCAGCCCGGGGTGCCGCGCCTGCTGATGAGTTCGATCACACCTGCCGCGATCGCGCTGAGCCCGACGTAGACGCCGAGCAGCGCGAGCGACGCGAGCGGACGCACCACGATGAGCGCACCGAGCGCGGCGATGACGATGCCGACGAGCACGAGGATGCGGGGCGGCGCCTTCTCCAGGAGCCCGGGCAGCGCGCGCCAGCGCAGGCGTCGGGTCGGCGCGTCCTCGGAACTCACCGAGTCAGACTATGGTCCGGGCGGTGCGGATCGCGATTCCACGGCGCCCACCCGCCGACGAGCGGGACTGTCAAGGGCCGCGGGGCGGCGCCGCGCCGCCCGATACCGTCGGAGGATGGTCGCCACCACCGACGCCCTGCGTGAGGCGAGGGAGCAGCCGGCCGCCCGGGGTGTGGCGCGCGCCGGCTACGCCGCGAACGGCGTCGTCCACGCGCTCATGGGCGCCATCGTGCTCGCGGTCGCAGCCGGCGACGACGCGGAGTCCGACCACTCCGGCGCCTTCCGCGCGATCGCCGAGGCGCCGCTCGGGTTCGTGCTGCTGTGGGTGCTCGCGGCGTCCCTCGCGACCCTCGGCCTCTGGCACGGCTCGACCGCGGTCCTCGTCCTCGGGAAGGACCGCGCAGCCACGTGGGGGATGCGGTTGTCGGAGGCGGGGCAGGCCGTGGCCTTCCTCGTCCTCGGGGTGCTCTCCGCATCCGTCGCGCTCGGCGCCCGCCCGCGCGGCGAGCAGACCGCGCGGGAGGCCAGCCGCGGCGTGCTCGCCCTCCCGGCCGGACCGTGGCTGCTGGGAGCTGTGGGCCTTGCCGTCGGGATCGCCGGTGTGTCCTTCATCGCGATCGGCGTGCGCCGCGGGTTCCGCAAGGTCATGACGATCCCGGACGGCGCGCTCGGCCGCGCCGTCACCGTGCTCGGCGTCGTCGGGTACACCGCGAAGGGGCTCGCGCTCGTCGTGACCGGGGTGCTGCTCGTCGTCGCCGCGGTCGCGGTGGACCCGGATGCGGCGGGCGGCCTCGACGGCGGCGTCCGGGCCCTTCGGGCGATGCCGTTCGGGCCGGTGCTGGTCGGGCTCGTCGGAGCGGGCCTGGTCGCGTACGGGATCTTCTGCGGCGCCCGCACCCGCTACGCGCGGCTGGACCGGCCGATGCGCCGGTCCTCGCGCGTCGCGTGAGGCGGACTCAGCCGCGCAGGCGTGCCACCGCCTCGGCGGCGGAGACCACGTCGCGGTCACCGGTCCGGCGGTCCCACAGCTCGACCTGGCCGTCGGCGGCGCCGCGGCCAACGATGACGATCTTCGGCACGCCGACGAGTTCGGCGTCGCCGAACTTCACGCCGGGCGAGACCTTCGGACGGTCGTCGTAGAGCACGTCGAAGCCGGCCGACTCGAGGTCGGCGGAGAGCGACTCGGCGAGCTCGAAGGCCGCCGCGTCGCGGCCGGTGGCCACCACGTGCACGTCGAACGGGGCGACGGACTCGGGCCAGACGAGCCCCTTCTCGTCGTTGTTGAGTTCGGCGATGATCGCGAGGATGCGGGTGACGCCGATGCCGTAGGAGCCCATGGTGACGGTCACGAGCTTGCCGTTCTCGTCGAGCACCTTCAGCCCCAGCGCGTCGGCGTACTTGCGGCCGAGCTGGAACACGTGGCCGATCTCCATGCCGCGGGCCAGGGTCACCGGGCCGGAACCGTCGGGCGCGGGGTCGCCCTCGCGGACGGTCGCGACCTCGACGAAGCCGTCGCCCGCGAAGTCGCGGCCGGCGACGAGCGAGTGGACGTGCTTCTGGTCGATGTTGGCACCGGTGATCCAGCTCGTGCCGTCGACGACGCGCGGGTCGAGAAGGTACCGGATGCCGGTGGCGGACTCCTCGCCGAGCACGGCGCCCTGCGCCGACCAGGGGCCGATGTAGCCCTTGACCAGCAGCGGGTTCGCGGCGAAGTCGGCCTCGGTGGCGGGCTCGACCACGGCGGGCGCGAACACCACCTCGACGCGCTTGTCGTCGACGTCGCGGTCGCCCGGCAGGCCGACGACGACGAGCTCACGCGTGCCGTCGAGGTGGGTGAGGGCGAGGACGACGTTCTTCAGCGTGTCCGCGGCCGTGTACTCCCCGTCGAGCACCGCGTTGCTGTGCGCGACAAGGGTGTCGATCGTGGGGGTGTCGGGCGAGTCGAAGATCACCGGCGCCGGGAGCCCCTCGAACGGGATGGGCTCGGGGGCGAGCGTCGTGAACGCCTCGACGTTGGCGGCGTAGCCGCCGTCGGAGCGGACGAAGGTGTCCTCGCCCACGGGCGTCGGGTGCAGGAACTCCTCGCTGCGCGATCCGCCCATGGCGCCGGCATCCGCCTGCACGATGGCGTACTCGAGGCCGAGCCGCTGGAAGATGCGCTCGTAGGCGTCGCGCTGGGCCATGTACGAGACGTCGAGGCCCTCGTCGGTGTAATCGAAGGAGTACGCGTCCTTCATCGTGAACTCGCGGCCGCGGAGGAGCCCGGCGCGGGGGCGCGCCTCGTCGCGGTACTTGTCCTGGATCTGGTAGATCGTCAGCGGCAGGTCCTTGTACGACGAGTACAGGTCCTTCACGAGCAGCGTGAACGCCTCCTCGTGCGTGGGCGCGAGCAGGTAGTCGGCGTCCTTGCGGTCCTTCAACCGGAAGATGCCGTCGCCGTACTCCTCCCAGCGGCCGGTCGCCTCGTAGGGCTCGCGCGGCATGAGCGCCGGGAAGTGCACCTCCTGGGCGCCGGCGGCGGTCATCTCCTCGCGGATGATGTCCTCGATCCGGCGCTTGACCCGCAGCCCCAGCGGGAGCCAGGCGAAGATGCCGGGCGCCTGACGCCGGATGTAGCCGGCGCGCACCAGCAGCCGATGGCTGGTGACCTCGGCATCCGAGGGGTCTTCGCGGAGCGTGCGGAGGAAGAAGTGCGAGAGACGGGTGACCACGAGCGTCAAGTCTAGGCGCTGGCCGCCGCGCGGATCTGCGGCTCCTCCCCGCATCCGTATCGACGCCGAACCGTCAGTGTTCGCGCGAACCGGCAGCTCAGGGACTGCCGGTTCGCGCAAGGTGTGCCGGTTCGGCGGGCGAAGCGCGGGCACGAGGCTCGGGCGGATGCGCGCTCAGCGCCGCCCCGCGTGCAGCAGGAGCCGCACCACGAGGCCCGCGATCAGCGCCCAGAACGCGGCGCTCACCCCGAACGCCGCGATCCCGGATGCGGCGACGAGGAACGTGACGACCGCGGGGATCCGCTCCCCCGGGTCGTCGATCGCCTGCTGCACCGCCGAACCGAGCGCGCCCAGGAGCGCGAGTCCAGCGACGGCGGGGATGACGGCGGCGGGTGCCAGCACGACGAGCGCCGCGAACACGGATGCCGCGGCGCCGAGCACGAGATAGCCCACCCCGGTGGTCACGCCCGCCCGCCACCTGCCTGCGGTGCCCTCCCCCGCATCCGGTCCGGCTGCGAGCGCCGCGCTGATCGCGGCGAGGTTGATCGCGTGCCCGCCGAGCGGTGCGCCGAGCGCCGAGCCGACACCCGTCACGAGCATTGCGGGCCGCCACGGCACCCGGTACCCGAAGCTCTGCATCACGGCGACCCCCGGCACGTTCTGCGATGCCATCGTCACGAGGAACAGCGGCAGCGCGAGCCCGATCACGGCGCCCGGGGTGAGCACCGGGGCGGTGAGCTCGATCCGCGGCAGCAGCACCGCCGGATCGACCGTCGCCCCCTCCGCGACGAGACCGACGACCACGACGACCGTGGCCGTGAGGAAGGCCGCGGGCACCGCCCACCGGGGCGCGAACCGGATCGCCACGAGCCAGGTGAGCACGACCGGCGCGACGCCCCACGGGTTCACCGCGAGCCCGGCGACCGGCGCGATGCACAGCGGCAGCAGCACCCCGGCGAGCATCGCCTGGGCGATCGAGGGCGGGATGCGGGCGATCAGTGTCCCCAGCCACGGCCACAGCCCGGTGAGCACGATGAGCGCGGCGACCAGGAGGAACGCGCCCACCGCGGCGGGCCACCCGCCCTCGACGGCGCCGGTCGCCGCGAGCAGGGCCGCGCCGGGCGTCGACCACGCGGCGGTGATCGGCATCCGGTACCGCAGCGACAGCACGATGCAGGCGAGGCCCATGGTGACGCTGAGCGCGAGGAGGCCGCTCGCGGCCTCCGCCGGGCTCGCCCCGACGGCGGGCAGGCCGGTGAGCACCACCGCGAAGGAACTCGTGAAGCCGACGAGTGCGGTGACGATCCCCGCGATCACGGGCCGCGCGGCGGCGGAGGCAGGCACGGCGGTCATCGCCGTCACGTTAGCGCACGGCGGTCCGGGCGCCGGGTGTTACGCGGTGACGACCTGCGCGGTGCCGAGCGGGGCGTCGGGGCCCATCTCGGCGGCGATGCGGTTCGCCTCCTCGATGAGGGTCGGCACGAGCTCCGCCTCCGGGACGGTCTTGATGACCTCGCCCCGCACGAAGATCTGGCCCTTGCCGTTGCCGCTCGCGACCCCGAGGTCGGCTTCGCGGGCTTCGCCGGGACCGTTCACCACACAGCCCATGACGGCGACCCGCAGCGGCACGGTCATGTCCTTCAGGCCCTCCGTGACGCTGTCGGCGAGGGAGTAGACGTCGACCTGCGCGCGCCCGCAGGAGGGGCACGAGACGATCTCGAGGCGACGCTCGCGGAGGTTCAGCGACTGCAGGATCTGCAGGCCCACCTTCACCTCTTCCGCCGGGGGTGCCGACAGCGACACCCGGATGGTGTCGCCGATGCCCTCGCCGAGGAGGATGCCGAAGGCGGTCGCCGACTTGATGGTGCCCTGGAAGGCGGGGCCGGCCTCGGTGACGCCGAGGTGCAGCGGCCAGTCGCCGCGCTGCGCGA
>JAEZSU010000016.1 GCA_023421635.1 Actinomycetes bacterium
CCTGGACATCATGCGGATCTGCGGCAGTGCACGCGCCTCGGCCTCCTCGCGGGTGGGGGAGACGACGGCGTTCGTGGTGAGGAACGTGCGCGGCTCCGGGTGCGCCTCGCTCGGCCGGTACTGCTGCTGGTAGAGCGCCAGGGCACGCTCGACGCCCTCGCCGGAGAAGTGGTTCGCGAACACGTAGGGCAGCCCCAGCGAGGCGGCCAACTGCGCCGAATAGTCGCTCGAGCCGAGGAGCCACACCTCGGGCGCCTCGGTCGCGGCCGGCGTGGCGTGCACCTCGTAGGTGCCACCCGAGGTGAACCGCACCGTCGCGCCCTCGGCCGAGGTGAGGGCGAGGATGTCGCGGATGTGGTCGGGGAAGCGGTCCACGTCGCTCGTCGCCCCCGAGCGGTGCAGCAGCTGCGTGATCACCGGGTCGCTCCCCGGCGCGCGGCCGATCCCGAGGTCGATGCGGCCGGGGGCGAGCGCCTCCAGCGCCGCGAACTGCTCGGCCACGATCAGCGGTGCGTGGTTCGGAAGCATCACCCCGCCGGAGCCGACCCGGATGCGGCTGGTGCGCGCGGCGGCCGCGGCGATCAGCACGGGCGGAGTGGTGGATGCCACCGCCGGCATGTTGTGGTGCTCCGCGAACCAGTAGCGGCGGAACCCCAGCTCGTCGGCGCGCCGGGCGAGCGTCAGCGAAGAGGCGACGGCCTGCGCGCTGGTCTGCCCGGTGCGCACCGGGACGAGGTCGAGGACGGAGAGCGCGGGTGAGGTGATCATCGCAAGCGCACAACACGCCGTCGGCGGCGGGCATTCCCCTCAGCGCGCCCCCTTGACCCGCTCGTAGCCCTCGAGCGCCGCCGCCCTGCTCTGGACGAGGTCGACGATCGGCGCGATCCGGTCGGCGTCCGGCGCCCACCTGGCGCAGTAGAGCCCCTGCGGATCGAACTTCTGCCGCTGCACCTCGGGGTTGAAGACGCGGAAGTAGGGCGCGGCGTCCGCGCCGGATCCCGCCACCCACTGCCAGTTGAACGGGTTGCTGGCCGCGTCCGCGTCGACCAGCGTGTCCCAGAACCACTCCTCGCCCCGCCGCCAGTGGATGAGCAGGTTCTTCACCAGGAACGAGGCGACCACCATCCGTGCCCGGTTGTGCATGTGGCCGGTGTGCCAGAGCTCCCGCATCCCCGCGTCGACGAACGGGTAACCGGTGCGGCCCCGCTGCCAGGCGCGGAGCTTCCGGGGGTCCTCCGGCGGCCAGGGGAACGCGTCGAACTCCCGGTGCAGGTTCTCGGTGTCGAGGTCGGGGTGGTGGAAGCGCACATGCCAGGAGAACTCGCGCCACCCCAGCTCGGTGAGGAACCGGCCCGCGTCCACATCCGCCGAGACTGCGGCATGCCACACGGTGTAGGGGCTGAGCTCGCCCCAGCGCAGCCGCGGGGACAGGAGCGAGGTGCGCGCCGCCGCCGGTTCGTCGCGCGCCGCCTCGTACTCCGCCGCATCCTCGGCGAAGAACTCCCGCATCCGCGCGCGGGCGGCGGGCTCGCCGGGCTCCCACGTCTCCCGCAGCCCCTGCGCCCAGTCCGGGTCGCGGGGGAGCAGCCCCCACGCGTCGAGCGGGTCGGATGCGGGGACCTCCGCCGGGCCGGGGATGCGCGCCGGCTCCGGCAGCGGGCGCCTCGGCGCCGGCAGGTGCATGCACGCTCGCCAGAACGGCGTGAACACGGAGAACGGGGTGCCTGTGCCGGTGCGCACCGTCCACGGCTCGAACAGCAGGGAACCCGCGAACGAGCGGACCTCGAGCCCCGCTTCGCGCAGCCCGTCCTTCAGCCCCCGGTCGAGTTCGCGTTCCGCAGCGCCGTACCGACGGTTCCACGCGACGCCGCTCGCGCCGGTCTCCCGTGCCACCTGCGGCACGACCTCCGCGGCGGGGCCGCGGCGCAGCAGCAGCACGGAGCCGCGCTCGCGCAGCCGCTCGGCGAGCGAGGCGAGCGAGTGGTGCAGCCACCAGCGGGCGGCGCCGCCGAGCGGGCGGATCCCCGGTGACACCTCGTCCAGGACGTACAGTCCGATCACCGGCTCGCCACGGTCGAGCGCCGCACGGAGCGCGGGGTTGTCGGCGAGCCGCAGGTCGTCGCGGAACCAGACGAGCGTGCTCATCCTCCGACGGTACGACGGTGCCGCCCGGGGGCACCAGGCTTGACGGCACCGGCCGCCCATGCCACCCGGCCGCTCAGGCCGCGGGCCGTGGCATCGCCACCAGGAGACCGCCCGGCACGACCCGGCACTGCAGCCGGACCGCCTCGCCGAACTCGTCGCCGTCCAGCTGCACCGCCTGCGGCGGGGTGGCCCCGGC
This sequence comes from Actinomycetes bacterium, assembly GCA_023421635.1. Lineage (GTDB taxonomy): Bacteria > Actinomycetota > Actinomycetes > Actinomycetales > Microbacteriaceae > Microbacterium. The sequence goes on from JAEZSU010000016.1 coordinate 2,342, forward strand.
CTCCGCGGTGACCGACTGCAGGTAGCGCACCGATTGGTCGCGTCGGCGCTCCAGCACGAGCCGGCCCGCATTGAACCGGCGCAGCACCGAGTTGTCCCACCAGACGCGGCGCCAGACCGCCGCCCACCCCCACCAGCCGCGCGGGCGGATGAGCACCACGTCCAGGAGTCCGTCGTCGATCGCGGCGTCGGGGATGAGCGCGATGCCCGCCGGGAGCGCCCCGCAGTTCGCGAAGAGCGCGCTGTACACGCGGGTGGTGTGGATGCGGTCGTCGTCGAGCTGGAACATCAGGCGGTACGGCTTCGCCCGTGGCAGGGACCGCGCGGCGCCGTCGACGTACGCCACCCAGCCGACCGCCTTCTTCAGCTTCGGGCGGGTGTTCGCGACCATCGCGGCATCGAGGCCCATCCCGGCCATCACCACGAATGCCGCCTCGGTGCGCGAGCCGTCCGGGCGGGTGATGTGGGCCATGCCGATGTCGACGGCGCGGTGCTCGCCGTCGAAGGTCGCGGCGATCACCCGTGCCGGGTCGTCGAGGGGCAGCAGCAGGTTCCGGGCGAGCAGGTTGCCGGTGCCGCTGGGCACGATCGTGAGCGGGACGCCGGTGCCGGTGAGCGCCTCCGACACGGCACGGACGGTGCCGTCGCCGCCCGCCACCAGGAGCGCGTCGGCGCCCGCGTCGAGCGCATCGCGCACCGCGCCCTGTCCGAGGTCGGCCATCGTGGTCTCGAAGAACAGCGGCGGCGCCCAGCCGGCGCGCGCGCTCTGGCGGGCGACCTGCGCGCGCAGCTGCGCGCCGTCGACCTTGACCGGGTTGTAGACGAGGGCGGCGCGACGGGCATCGGCCGCATCCGCTGTCATGGCTCACACGATAGCGGCCGGTCGCCTCAGTAGACTTGGCGGATGATCGATGCCACGCTCCTCCGCGAGAATCCCGAGCTTGTCACGCGCTCGCAGGTGGCGCGTGGGGAGTCGCCCGACACCGTGACCGCCGCGCTCGAGGCCGACCGTGCCCGCCGCGCAGCCATCACCGTGTTCGAAGAGCTGCGGGCCGAGCAGAACGTGCACGGCAAGAAGGTCGCGCAGGCGCCGAAGGAGGAGAAGGCCGCGCTCGTCGCCGAGGCCAAGGACCTCAGCGAGCGCGTGAAGGCTGCGCAGCAGGCGGTCACGGCCGCCGAGGAGGCCGCGGCCGAGGCGTTCGCCGCGATCGAGAACATCGTGATCGACGGCGTGCCCGCCGGCGGTGAGGACGACTTCGTCACCCTCCGCACCCACGGCGAGGTGCCCTCGTTCGACTTCACCCCCCGCGACCATCTCGAACTCGGCGAGCTCCTCGGCGCGATCGACATGGAGCGCGGCACGAAGGTGTCCGGCAGCCGCTTCTACTTCCTCACCGGCATCGGCGCGCGCCTGGAACTGGCCATCATGAACCTGGGCCTGGAGCGGGCGCTGCAGGCCGGGTTCACCCCGATGATCCCCCCGACCCTCGTGCGGCCGGAGGTCATGCACGGCACCGGGTTCCTCGGCAAGCACGCCGCCGAGGTCTACCACCTGGACGACGAGGACCTCTACCTCGTCGGCACGAGCGAGGTGCCCCTCGCCGGCTACCACATGGGCGAGATCATCGACCTCGACCGCGGCCCCAAGCGCTACGCCGGATGGTCCACCTGCTACCGCAGCGAGGCCGGCTCCTACGGCAAGGACACCCGCGGCATCATCCGGGTGCACCAGTTCAACAAGCTCGAGATGTTCGTCTACGCCGACCCGGCGACCGCCGAGGCCGAGCACGAACGCCTCGTCGCGCTGCAGGAGGGGATGCTGCAGGACCTGGGCCTGGCGTACCGCGTCATCGACGTGGCGGCGGGCGACCTCGGCTCCTCGGCCGCGCGCAAGTACGACGTCGAGGCGTGGGTGCCGACCCAGCAGGCGTACCGCGAGCTGACGAGCACCTCGAACTGCACGACCTACCAGGCGCGCCGGCTCGACATCCGGTTCCGCCCGGACGGCAAGAAGACCCAGCACGTCGCGACGCTGAACGGCACGCTCGCCACCACCCGCTGGATCGTGGCCCTGCTGGAGACCCACCAGCGCGCCGACGGCTCGGTGACGGTGCCCGAGGTGCTCCGCCCGTACCTCGGCGGCCTCGAGGTGCTGGAGCCGATCGCGTGACCGATGCGCGACTGCCGGACACCGGCGAGGTCGAGCACGAATCCGTCGGCGAGGCCGCTGCGCTCGTGTCCGACGTGGCGCAGCATGCGCCCGCATCCGCGCCGATGCTCATCGTGCTCGACATCGACGGCACGGTGCTGCTCGAGGACGAGACCGCGAGCCCCGGGATCGTCGACGCGGTCCGCGACGCCGAACGCGCCGGGCACACCGTCATGCTCGCCACCGGCCGCAGCTGGGAGGCGACGCGCGGCATCCACGACGTGCTGCGGATCGCGCCGGACTACGCCATCTGCTCCAACGGCGCCGTCATCATGCGCCGCGGCGCCGACGGCGAGTACGAGCGCGTGCACGTGGAGACCTTCGACGCGGCCGACGTGCTGCGGATGCTGCGGGTGCACCTGCCCGACGCCCACTACCTCGTGGAGCTCCCCGACGGGCGACGCGAGTACACCGACTACATGGACGACTGGAATCTCGACCGCGCCGACAAGGTCGCCTTCGAGGACCTGGCGCGCCGCCCGGTCACCCGCGTCGTCGTGGTCGCCCCCGAGCGCACGGAGCAGGACTTCGTCGAGCTCGTCGACCGGGTCGGGCTGAACCAGGTCTCGTACGCCGTCGGCTGGACGGCGTGGCTCGACATCGCCCCGAAGGGCGTCGACAAGGGCAGCGCCCTCGCGCTCGTGCAGGACTGGCTCGGCATCGACCCGTCGCGGGTGCTCGTCATGGGCGACGGCCGCAACGACGTCGGCATGTTCGCGTGGGCGCGTGCCAACGGCGGCCGTGCCGTCGCGATGGGGCAGGGCCCGCAGGAGGTGCACGAGGCGGCCGGCGAGGTCACCGCATCCGTCGCCGACGGCGGCGTCGCCGCCGTCCTGCGCGCACTCGGGCCCGCGGGCTCGGACCGATAGACTCGCCCGGTGACGGATGCCTCGGCATCCGCCTGGAGGGTTGTCCGAGCGGCCGATGGACCTGGTCTTGAAAACCAGTGGGCAGCAATGTCCCGTGGGTTCGAATCCCACACCCTCCGCCGACCCGCTCGCACGCCTGGGCGAGTTCGCAGCCTGTCCACGGGGACGCTGGCTACACTTTCGACAGGTGCGTCTCCGGTTCCGGCCGGGTGCGTGACCCGCGCAACGTACCCGACGAGAGGACCCGAGTGAGCCCGACGCCCCGACGTGGACGCCGCCAGACGGTGGCGCGCCACGGACAGCTGCGCTCGCCGCATCCCGTCTCGCAGTTCTTCAAGATCCTCGCCGTTTCGCTCGCGGTGGTGCTCGTCGCCGGTCTCGGCGTCGTCGGCTACAACACCTGGAACCTCTTCTCGACGCTCTCCAGCAACGCGGTCGAGCTCGAGGGGCAGACCGCCGCGCCGCCGAGCATCGGCGAGCTCGAAGGCGGGTTCAATCTGCTCCTGGTCGGCACCGACGCCTGCGAGGAGGAGTACGCGCACTACTTCCCCGGGCGCTGCTCCGGCAAGGATGCCGACGGCGAGCTCAACGACGTCAACATCCTGCTCCACGTCTCGGACAACCCGCGGCGCGTGACCGCCATCTCGTTCCCGCGCGACCTGATGCTGCCGATCCCGTCATGCACCCGTGAGAACGGCTCCACCTCGTCGGCGATGAGCAAGCAGCCCCTGAACGACGCCTACGGGTACGGCGGGCTCTCGTGCGTGGCGAAGACCATCTCGCAGCTGACCGGTGAGAACGTCGACTACGCCGCGAAGATCACCTGGGGCGGCGTGATCGAGGTCACGAACGCCATCGGCGGTGTCGAGGTGTGCGTCGCGAACGGCATCTTCGACCCGATCTACACCGGTCTCGACCTCGACCCCGGCATGCACACCCTGCAGGGCATCGAGGCGCTGGAGTTCCTGCGCACGCGCCACGGCGTCGGCGACGGCTCCGACCTCGGGCGCATCTCGAACCAGCAGCAGTACATGTCGCGACTGGTGAAGAAGGTCGTCAGCGAGGACACCCTGTCCGATGTCGGCAAGCTCTACTCGCTCGCGACGACCACCGTCGACAACGTCACGCCGAGTTCGAACCTCGCGAACCCGCTCACGATGGTCCAGCTCGCGCTGACCATGAAGGGCGTGTCGTTCGAGGACATCGTCTTCGTGCAGTACCCGACGCTCACCGACCCCGACAACCCCAACAAGGTCGTCGGCAACAAGGCGGCCGCGGCGACGCTGTTCGAGGCGCTCGCGGCGAACCAGCAGCTCATCCTCACCGGCGACGTCGCGACGAACGGCGGCGTGGTCACGGTCGAGCCGACCGAGCAGCCGCAGGCGCCGGAGACCGACGGGTCGACCGACGCATCGGGCGACCCGGCACAGGTGCCGGAGGGTGCGGTGGAGCTGCCCTCCAGCATCACCGGGCAGACCGCCGCGCAGGAGACCTGCTCGAACGGCAACCGGTAGCGTTCGGCGTCGGCCGCCGCACCCGGTATGATGGACGGACGTGTGCGCCCCGGCGTGCATGTGGAGACGTCGCATAGTCAGGCCTAGTGCACCACCCTGCTAAGGTGGAGTCCTCGCAAGGGGACCGAGGGTTCAAATCCCTCCGTCTCCGCCACGAACGAAGGCTCCGAGTCCCGCGGACTCGGGGCCTTCGTCGTTCCCTGCGACGACCCCCGTCGCTCTTGACGCCCGTGCGACGCGGCTGCAATATATTGCGTATCGGACGACCCGGCATCCGCTGCGTCGCCGAGCCACCGAGGGGGAGCGACACGCATGGACGCTGCAGCCGGGAAGATCACCAACGTCGTGCTGGTGCACGGCGCATTCGCCGACGGCTCCGGCTGGCGGGGCGTATGGGAGCGACTGCGAGCCGACGGGTACCGCGTCTGGATCGTGCAGAACCCGCTCACCTCGCTCGCCGACGACGTCGCCGCGACCGTCCGGGTGCTCGACCAGCAGGACGGACCCGTGATTCTCGTCGCCCACTCCTGGGGCGGCACGGTCATCACCGAGGCGGGCAACCACCCGCAGGTCGCGGGGCTCGTGTACGTGTCGGCGCTCGCGCCGGACTCGGGTGAGACGACGGCGCAGCAGTACGAGGGGTTCGCTCCGACGCCCGACTTCGTCATCGACGTGGGGGAGGACGGGTTCGGCTTCCTCAACCGGGAGCTGTTCCACGCCGGCTTCGCCGCCGACGCGTCCGACGAGGATGCGGCGTTCCTCCGCGACGCGCAGGTGCCGGTGAACATGGCGGCGTTCGCCGAACCGGTGGGGAACGCGGCGTGGCACGACAAGCCCGCCTGGGCCGTCATCGCGACCGACGACCGCGCGTTCGATCAGGCCATGCTGACCCACATGGCCACGCGCGCCGGTGCCGAGATCACGTACGTCTCAGCCAGTCACGCTGTCTTCGCGACCCAGCCCGGCGCGGTCGCCGACGTCATCCGCGCCGCCGCGCGCGGCGCCGTCCGGTAGCCCCTCGGGGATGTCGACCGAACGGCCCTTCAGCGCCCGCAACGCGTAGAGGATCGTGGTGAGGTCGACGCCCTCCTGGATGAGCGCGCCGGCGACCGCGGGGATGACGCCGGTCATCGCCACGAGCATCAGCCCGATGCTGATGGCGATGCCGATCCAGATCGCGGTGAGCGCCACCCGCACGGTGTGCCGGCCGAGGGAGACCGCCTCTGCGACCCGGGTGAGCGAGTCCACGACCACGACGACGTCCGCGGCCTCGCCGGCGGCGGTCGCGCCCTTCGCGCCCATCGCGACGCCCACCTCTGCCGTGGCGAGCACGGGCGCATCGTTGATGCCGTCGCCGACCATCATCACCGGACGTGGCTGCATCTCCTGCAGCAGGCGCACCTTGTCCGGCGGCAGCAGCTGCGCGTGCACCTCGTCGACGCCGACCGAGCGCGCGATGGACTGCGCGGTCGGGATCGCGTCGCCGGTGAACATCGCGACGTGCGTCACCTCGTGCGCGCGGAGCCACCGCACGACCGCCGCAGCCTCGGGCCGGGGCTCGTCGGCGAGCACGATCGACCCTGCGAAGCGGCCGTCGACCCCGACGTAGGCCGCGGCCTGCCCCGCCGCGAGCGCGGTCGGTCGGAAGCCCTGCACGTTCGCATCCACGTAGGCGGGCTTGCCGACGATGACCGAGTGCTCGCCGATCCTGGCGACGACGCCGTTGGTGGCGGTCTCGCTCGCCTCGGCCGCCTCCTGCAGCGTCAGCCCGCGGTCGCGTGCCGCGTGCCGGATGCCCTCCGCCAGTGCGTGCGAGGAGTACTGCTCGGCGGATGCGGCGAGCTCCAGCACCGTGTCCTCATCGAACCCCGGCTCCGTCCGCACCTCGAGGATGGTCGGCTGTCCGCGGGTGAGCGTCCCGGTCTTGTCGAACGCGGCGGACCGGACCCGCGCGAGTTGCTCCAGGACCCCGCCGCCCTTGATGATGAGGCCGCTCTTCGCCGCACGGGACAGGCCGCCGAGGAACGCCACGGGGGCGGCGATCAGCAACGGGCAGGGGGTCGCGAGCACGAGCACCTCGGCGAAGCGAACCGGATCGCGGGAGATCACCCAGGCGGTGCCGGCGAGCAGCAGTGAGACCGCGGTGAACGGCACGGCGAACCGGTCCGCGAGCCGCACCACCGGTGCGCGCGACTCCTGCGCCTGCCGCACGAGTGCCACGATCTGCTGGTACTGGCTGTCGGCGCTCGCGCGGAGTGCGCGGATGCGGATCGCCCGATCGCCGTTCACGGCGCCCGAGGATACCTCCGCGCCCCGCTCCCGCGTCACCGGCATGCTCTCCCCGGTGAGCGAGGACTCGTCGAACGAGGCGACGTCGTCGAGCAGTTCGCCGTCGACGGGGACCACCTCGCCGGGGCGGACGAGCAGCAGGTCGCCGATCGCGACCTCGTCGACGTCGACGTCGTGCACCTGCTCCGACGCCTCGTCGGTCGCGCCGAGGCGGTGCGCCGTGCGGGGGGAGCGGTCCAGCAGCAGCGAGAGCTCCCGCGTCGCCCGACGCGACGCGTAGTCCTCCAGCGCTTCGCCGCCCGAGAGCATGAGCACGATGATGAGCGCCGCGACGTACTCGTCGACGGCGATGGTGGCGCCCATCGCGATCAGCGCGAGGATGTCGAGCCCGACCTGCCCCTGCAGCACGGCCCGGACCATCTGCACGAGCGTCCAGACCATGAACCCCAGCACGAACACGACGGCGACCCAGCGCCCGACCTCGTCGGCGCCGGTCGACTGCAGGACGAGCGTGACCGCCAGGACGACGACGGTCACGACGATGATCGGGTATCGCATGACCTGCCGGCGTGCTGTCATGCCTTCAGTGTGACGGATGCGGTGGCTCCGTCGCTGTCTCCGCCGCGATGAGTGCGGCGATGTCGATCGGCTGCGTGGCCGGCAGCGGATCCACCCTCGCGGGGCGGGACCGCGATCCCCGGACCGGACGTGTGCGCATGGTGCCAGCGTCCGTCGGGCCCCCGGCACCAGGAAGAGCCGTTGGTCCCGTCTCAGGCCAGGTAGACCTTCCGGAGCGTCTCGGTCACGGTCCACTCCGTCCGCATCCCCGCCACGAGCCGCACGAGATCACCCGGCCCGACCTCGATCGGCGCGGCGTCGCGGTCGGTGAACACGATCCGCGCCCGGCCGGAGAGCACCACGAACACCTCGTCGGCCTCGACGTCGACGGCGGTGCCGGGCGTCATCTCCCACACTCCGAGTTCGACCCCCGAGAACGCGCCGACCTCGACCGTCGCAGTCGTCGGCGTGCCGGCGATCACCTGGTCCGCCGGGAGCGCGGTGTGGGCGGCGAAGAGGGTGGCTGCGGGGACGACGGTCCCCGGGATCGGCGTGCTCACGCCGGAATGTTACCGGCATCCACGGCCCGCAGTTGGCGGCGGCCCCCCGGATGCGGGATGATCGCACCATCGCCGGGGACGATGGGGCCCCCGTCTGAAGGGGGAACGATGTCGTCGTCCACTGCGCTGTCCGCGCCCGTGCTGCCCGCATCCACCGCACGCACGAGGCGGCGCAGGGCCGGGGTCGGGGTGCTCCTCGGAGCGCTCCTGGGCGCGCTGTCGGTCGTCGCGCTGCCCGGTGCCGCGCACGCCGCCGACCTCACCGCCAGCCCGGGGGAGATCTCGGTCGGGGAGCAGACGACCATCGTCGCCACCGATCTCGGCGGCCTGGAGACCGCGTACTTCGGACTCGGCGACACCACCGCGGGCGTGTTCGTCGAGAGCGGCGACAGCCGGTACGACGCACCCGCGAGCGGCGGCCGCGCCACCGCGACCTTCCAGGCGGCCGTCGCCGGGACCGTCACCATCGCGGTCGGGGACGGCGAGACCGTGCTGGGCACGGTCCAGCTCCAGGTGTCGCCCGCAGCCGCGCCGCAGGAGACCGTGCGGGTGAGCCTGAGCCCGGCGGAGGCAGAGGTGGGTCAGGCGGTGACGGTCGCGATCAGCGGCTTCGGCGGGCTCGAGACCGCATCCGTCGGCCTCAGCGACAACGCCGCCGGCACGTTCGAGGGCGGGGGCACCTCGGTCTCGCTGCCTGTCTCCGGCGGCGCCGCGTCGACGACCTTCACCCCCTCCACGCCCGGGCAGTTCGTCATCGCCGTCGGCGACGGCGAGACCGTCCTCGCGACCGCGACGCTCACCGTCACCGCTGCTTCGGCGACGCCCGAGGCCACGCTCACCGCCACGCCGATCTCGGCACCGGTGGAGGAGGGTGCGCCGGTGCTGCTCTGGGTGGTCGTGGCGCTCGCCGCGGTCATCGTCGTCGGGGCCGTGGTGTGGATCGTGACCGCGCGACGGGCGCGCGCGCGGCGCGGCTGAGCGCGGTCACCCCTCGCCGACCGGCACCTCGTGCCAGGTGCGGAACTCCACCGCTGCCGCGCCCTCGGCATCGCCGGCGCGGCAGCGGTCGAGGAGCGCCTCGTGCTTGCCGACCGAGGCGAACCTGTCGACCGAGAGGAACAGCAGGTGCTCGGCCCGCCGCAGGACCGGCTCATACTGCTCGAGCACCGCGGTGATCGCCGGGTTCCCGGCGTGCGTGACGAGGACGCCGTGGAACTCGTCGTCCGCGGCGATCGCCGCCGCACCGTCGCCGGTCTCGAGCGCCGCCGCGAACCTGGCGTTCGCGGCCGCCATCCGCTCCAGTCCGGCCGGCTCCAGGCGGGGGACGGCGAGCCTGGCCGCAAGGGCGTGCATCGCGGCCACGACG
>JAEZSU010000044.1 GCA_023421635.1 Actinomycetes bacterium
TGGGCGTGCATGCCGTCGAAGGGCCTGCTGCGGGCGGGCGCGGCGCTCCGCGCGGCCCGCGACGTGGACGGCGCGCGGCAGGCCGTCCGGGGCGACGTCGACGTGGCTGGCGTCCTCCGCCGCCGCGACGCCCTGACGCACGACTGGGACGACAGCGGCCAGGTGGACTGGCTCCGCGGGGCCGGGATCGAGCTCATCCGCGGGCACGCCCGCATCGCCGCACCGAAACGGGTCGAGGTGACCGCGGAGGACGGCACCCGCACCGTGCTCACCGCCCGCCACGCGGTCGCCGTGTGCACCGGGAGCGCGGCGCTCCTTCCCGACACGCCGGGACTCGCGGCGATCGAGCCATGGACGAGCCGCGAGGCGACGAGCGTGCAGCAGGTGCCGGCATCCCTCGCGATCATCGGCGGCGGCGTGGTGGCCTGCGAGATGGCGACGGCGTTCCTGGACCTCGGGACCGACGTGACGGTGATCGCCCGCAGCGGCCTCCTCGGCGGCGAGGAGCCGTTCGCCGGGGAACGGGTGGCCGACGCCCTCCGGGACCGCGGCGCACGCGTGCGGACCGGGACGACGGTGGCGCGGGCGCATCGGACGGCGGATGCTGCGACGCTCGAACTCTCCGACGGCACGGCCGTCACCGCCGAGCAGGTGCTCGTCGCGACCGGCCGGGTACCCCGCACGCTCGATCTGGGCCTCGAGCACGTGGGACTGGAGCCCGGTGCGTGGCTCGAGGTCGACGACACGATGCTCGTGCGCGGCAGCGACTGGCTCTACGCGGTGGGCGATGTGAACCACCGGGTCCTGCTGACGCACCAGGGCAAGTACCAGGCCCGCGCCGCGGGTGATGTCATCGCCGCGCGTGCTGCGGGCACCGCGGTCGACGACGCACCGTGGGGCGTGCACGTCGCGACGGCGGACCACACCGCGGTGCCCCAGGTGACCTTCACCGACCCGGAGATCGCGTCGGTCGGCCTCACCGCGGCCGCGGCGGAACGGGCGGGGCACCGCATCCGGGTGATCGACTACGACCTCGGCTGGGTGGCCGGTGCGAGCACGCACGCCGACCACTACGCAGGGCAGGCCCGCGCCGTCATCGACGAGGACCGTCGGGTGCTGCTGGGCGTGACGTTCGCGGGCCCTGATGTGGCCGAGCTCCTGCACGCGGCGACGATCGCGGTCGTGGGCGAGGTGCCGCTCGAACGGCTCTGGCACGCGGTGCCCGCGTATCCCACGCTCAGCGAGGTGTGGCTGCGGTTCCTGGAGGCGTACGGCCGCCCCACGGTCTGACCGACGCCGCAGACCGAAACAGGTGATTCGGCGAGATCAGGCCGTCCCGGGCGGAACGGTTCCTGACGTCGCCGAATCACCTGATTCGGACGAGGATGCGGCTCAGTGGTAGAAGTGCCGCTCGCCGGTGAAGTACATCGTCACGCCGGCCTCGCGCGCGGCCGCGATGACCTCGTCGTCGCGCACCGAGCCGCCGGGCTGGATGATCGTCTTGATCCCGGCGTCGATGAGCAGCTGCGGCCCGTCTGCGAACGGGAAGAACGCGTCGGATGCGGCGACCGAGCCGGCCGCGCGGTCGCCCGCGCGCTCGACCGCGAGGCGGCACGAGTCGACCCGGTTCACCTGGCCCATGCCGATGCCGACCGTGGCGGAGTTCTTGGCGAGCACGATCGCGTTGGACTTCACCGCACGGCAGGTCTTCCACGCGAAGGACAGGTTCGACAGCGCCTCGTCGGCCGGGCGCTCGCCCGAGACGAGCTCCCACGTGTCCACGAGCGATTCGATCTCGTTCGGGAAGCGGTCGGCGTCCTGCAGCAGCAGGCCGCCGGACACGAGGCGCACGTCCATCGGCTCCTGCTTCCAGTCCGCCGGCAGCTGCAGCACGCGCAGGTTCTTCTTGAGCTTGAAGACCTCCAGCGCCTCCGGCTCGAAGTCGGGGGCGACGATGACCTCGGTGAAGATGTCGCGCAGGTTCTCCGCCATCTTCAGCGTCACGGTGCGGTTCGCCGCGATCACGCCGCCGAAGGCGGAGACCGGGTCGCACTCGTGGGCGCGCAGGTGCGCGCTGGCGATCGGGTCGAGCGCGTTGGGGGCACCGATGGCGATGCCGCACGGGTTGGCGTGCTTGATGATGGCGACGGCGGGCTTGACCAGGTCGAACGCCGCGCGGAGGGCCGCGTCGGCATCCACGTAGTTGTTGTAGGACATCTCCTTGCCCTGCAGCTGGGTCGCCTGCGCGATGCCGTGGCCGCCGACGCGGGTGTAGATCGCGGCGCGCTGGTGGGCGTTCTCGCCGTACCGGAGGGTCGCGAGGCGCTCGGCCTTGATCGTGAGGTGCTCGGGCAGCTCCTCCTCGACGAGCGTGCCCTCGGCGAACCAGGTCGCCACGGCGCGGTCGTACTGGGCCGTGTGGGCGAACGCACGGGCGGCGAGCTCACGACGCTGCGTGAGCGTGGTGCCGCCGTTGCCGATCGCTTCGATGATGGCGGGGTAGCTCTCGGGCGAGACCACGATGGCGACGTTGGCGAAGTTCTTCGCCGACGCGCGCACCATGGCGGGTCCGCCGATGTCGATCTGCTCCACCACGTCGTCGCCCTGCGCGCCCGAGGCGACGGTCTCCACGAACGGGTAGAGGTTCACCACGACGAGCTCGAACGGGTCGATCGACAGCTCGTGCAGCTGCTTCTCGTGGTCCTCGAGGCGCAGGTCGGCGAGCAGGCCGGCGTGCACGTTCGGGTGCAGCGTCTTGACCCGGCCGTCGAGCGACTCGGGGAACCCGGTCACCGAGGAGACATCGGTCACCGGGTGGCCGGCGTCGCGGATGGTCGCGGCGGTCGAGCCGGTCGAGACGATCTCGACGCCCGCCGCCGTCAGTGCTTCGGCGAGCCGGAGCAGGTCGGTCTTGTCGCTGACGGACACGAGCGCCCGCCGGACGGGCACGACGTCGCGGTCGCGGTACAGGGACGGGTCGTGGGTGGGGCCGGCCATGGGGACCTCCTCGGGTGGGGCTGGGTCAGGATGCGGCGGTCGCCGCGAGGTCGAGTTCTCCGGTCGCGATGCGACGCACCACGTCGATGAGCAGGCGTCGCTCGACCGGTTTGATGCGTTCGTGCAGCGCGGTCTCGTCGTCGCCCGGTTCGATCGCCACCCGTTCCTGGGCGAGGATCGGACCGGAGTCGACGCCGTCGTCGACGACGATGACGCTCGCGCCGGTGGTGGTGGCGCCCGCGGCGAGCGCGTCGCGCACCGCGTGCGCCCCCGGGAAGTCGGGGAGGTACGCGGGATGCGTGTTCACCAGGCGCGGCGCCCACGCGGCGACCACGGCGGGCGGCACGAGGCGCATGAGGCCGCTCAGCACGACGAGGTCGGGCTGCCAGACGGCGAGCTGGGCGTTGAGCTCGTCGCCCCACGCCTCGCGTTCGTCCGCGCCGCGCCACGGCACGACGAAACTCGGGACGCCGAAGGCCTCGGCATGGGTGAGACCGGCCGCCTCGCGGTCCGCGCCGACGACCACGACGCGCGCGGGGAAGGCGGGGTCTTCCGCTGCCTCGAGCAGCGCCCGCAGGTTCGAGCCGGCGCCGGAGATCAGGACGGCGACGGTGAGCACCCGGTCAGTCTAGCCGTGCGGTGTCGCCCGCATCCGCCGGGACCGGCTCGAGGTCCGCGGGCTCCGCCGCCCGGTCCCGCGCCGCACGCGGGGACAGGAGCAGGATGCCGGCGCCGACCGCGATCTCGATGCCCACGGCGAGCGCCACCGGCCCAGGGTCGGGGCCCACCTCGGCGAGTCGTCCGGGGCCGATCGATCCCGAGGCGAGCACGCACAGGAGCGCGGCCCCTGCAGCGGACAGGGCCGCCACGGCGACCGTGAGCACGAGCCGCATCGCGGCCGGTTCGCGGTCGCTCCGCATCCGGGACCGCATGATCCATCCGGCGAAGGCGCCCGCGCCGACCGGCAGCAGCACGAGCACGAAGAGCCACGGCGACGCGGACTCGGGCAGCACGCCCAGCAGCGGGATGCCGGGGACGACCCCGAGCTCGGTGCCGGCCGGCGAGACCGCGGTGCCGGCGCCGAGCGCGAATCCCGGGCCTGCCATGAATGCGATCGCCCACACGACGAGCACGGGAAGCCAGAAGAGCTGGGCGATGCCGAGCACGACGACCCCCATGAGGTCGAGGTTCGCCGACTGCGAGAGCGCGACCACCTGGCCGCCGCGGAGCGCGATGGTCACGCCCGCCAGGAGCGCGCCTGCCCCGATGACGCCCGCGAGGGCGGCGGCGGTGCCGCGGCCGATCAGCGCCGGCACGTCCGCCCATCCGTCACGTGCCCGGTCGAGCCTGGTGAGCAGCGCGTCGACGAGGCCGTCGTCGCCCTCCTCGACCGCGGTGGCGAGGGCGCCCGCGAGCAGCCCGCCCACGTAGAAGAGGGCAGGGAACAGCAC
>JAEZSU010000040.1 GCA_023421635.1 Actinomycetes bacterium
CCCGCTCGGCGTAGCTGCGGGTCTCTCCCGCCGGACGTTCCGCCGGGGCGTGCACCACCATCGCGCAGTGCGGGAAGCGCTGCTGCAGCCGGCGCATCGCCTCGCGCTCGGGCAGCGTGTCGGTGTACTCGGCCTGCACCCAGGCGTCGCGATGCGCCTCGAACCGCTCGTCGTCGAGCAGCTCGGCCATCGGGGCGCGAAGGGTGACGAGCGGTCGCGGGACGGGCAGGTCGAGCCACGTGGCGGACACGGCCCCGTCGGCGTCGAGGTCGACGAGCCAGGACCCGCGCGGCTTGTCGCCCTCGCCGAAGCTGTAGTGCAGCGGGGCGCCGCTGTAGTGCACCCGGTCGCCGAGCCGCTGGCGGCCGTGGATGTGGCCGAGCGCGGTGTAGTCGATGCCCTCGAAGACCGCCAGCGGCACCACGTCGAGCCCGCCCTGCTGGATGTCGCGTTCCAGGTGGGGCGTCGGTTCGACCCCGGCGGCGAAGCAGTGCGCCATGACCACCGACCGGCCCCCGCGCCCGGCGAGGTCGGCCGCGATGAGCCCCATGGCGTGGGTGATCGCCGCTTCCTGGGTGCGGACGCCGTCCCAGACGTGCCGGAGCAGCGCGGGCTCCAGGTACGGGATGCCGTACACGTGCACCGGGCCGTCGGCATCCGTCACCGTCACCGGTTCGTGCACCCGGGCCGGGTCGGTGCGCACGTGGATGCCGTCGCGCAGCAGACGGGACTGGAACCCGAGCCGGGCCGCGGAGTCGTGGTTGCCGCTCGTGACGACCACGTGGGCTCCGGTGTCGCGCAGCGCGACGAGCGTGTCGGTGAGCAGCGTGTAGCAGTCGGCGGACGGGGTCGGCGAGTCGAACACGTCACCGGCGACGAGCACGAGCTCGACCCGGTGCTCGCGAACCTGCTCGACCAGCGCGGCCAGCACCTCGCGCAGCGCCTCGAGCGTGGTGTGCCCGTGGAACGTGCGCCCGATGTGCCAGTCGGAGGTGTGCAGGATGCGCATGCGTCAACGGTAGGTCGCCCCTCCGACATGCGACGGCAGGCCCGCCACGGGCAGGAAACATTCCGGGCGTACCGTGGAGGACCATGGCCCTCATCGACGTCTGCGTCGTCTACATCCTGCGCGTCCACGACGACGTGCCGCAGGTGCTGCTCGGATACAAGCGCGCCGGGCTCGGACTCGGCCGCGTGGTCGGCATCGGCGGCAAGGTGGAGGCCGGGGAGTCGGTGACCGAGGCCGCCGTGCGCGAGATCCACGAGGAGACGGGGCTGACCGTCGCCGCCGGGGACCTCGAACCGGTCGGGGTCCTCGACTACCACTTCCCCACCCGGCCCGACTACTCGCAGCGCTCTCACGTGTTCGTGTGCCGCGCCTCCACCGGCGAGCCGGTGGAGACGGACGAGATCGTGCCCGCCTGGTTCGCGGTGGACGAGGTGCCGTACGAGCGCATGTGGGACGACGCGGCCCGCTGGCTGCCCGCCGTGCTCCGCGGCGGCCGCATCACCGCGACCGGGTACACGTTCGGCGACGACCTGGCCACCGTGGTGGGCGAGACGCCGCCGATCGGGGTGTGAGCCCGGCTGCCGGTACGGTCGAGGCATGCCCGACCCCGCCGACGCCGTCCGGTCCACGTTCACCCACGACGGCGCGACGATCACCGTCGAGGAGCAGGGCGAGGGCCCCCGGGTGTTCGTGCTCATCCACGGCATCGGCATGGGCCGGAGCGTGTTCGCCGATCTCGCCGGCCGCCTCCGCCCGTACGGCCGTGTGATCTCGATCGACCAGCCCGGCTACGGCGACGCCCCGGAACCGCCGCGCACCCCCACGATGCAGCGCAGCGCCGACATCGTGGGCGCGCTGCTGACACACCGCGGGTTCGACGTGGACGCCGGGGAGGTCGTGGTGGTCGGCCATTCGATGGGCACCCAGGTCGCGACCGAGCTCGCCGTCCGCCACCCGCAGCACGTCGACCGGCTCGTGCTGATCGCGCCGACGGTCGACCCCGCCGCGCGCGGCGCGCTGCGCCAGCTCGCGCGCCTCGGCCGGGACCTGCTCGCCGAGCATCCCAAGGTCTTGCTCATCGGCGCACGCGAGTACCTGCGGGCAGGACCGAACCTGCGGCGGAAGATGCGTGCCATGCTTGCGCACCGCCCCGAGGACGCGTACCCGTTCGTGACGGCGCCGGCGCTGGTCATCCGGGGCGGGCAGGATGCAGTGTGCCCGCGCGCCTGGTGCGAGCGCGTCGCGCGCACCCTGCCGAACGCCCGGCTGACGGAGATCGAGGGCCACGGGCACGAGACGATGATCCGGGACGGCGGCCCCACCGCATCCCGGATCCTGTCGTTCGTCGGGGTCTCAGCCCTCCCGGACCCGGCCGACCGCTGAGGCCACGAGCGCGTCGTCGAAGGGGACGCCGCTCTGCTCGAAGCGCTGGCGCAGCACGTCCGCGATGCGCCGCTCCCCCTTGTCGCCGACGTCCGCACGGACCTGGGCGATGATGCCGTCGATGCGGTCGTCCTCGGTGACGGGGTGCTGGTCCATCATCGGTTCCTGCTGCTCGTCCTCGCTCATTCGTCCGATCCCGTCGCCAGGTCGGGGTCGCTGTCCTTGCCGGGCTCGTCGGAGGTGATGAGGTCGGGGGACACGGCGGCCTCCTCGCTGCGGCGCGCCGTCTCGGCGTCTGCGGTGTCGCCGCTCTCCCACGCACCGGGCGGGTCGGCGTCGATGACGCCCTCGGGCAGGTCGGGGTCTGACATGGCTGTTCCTCTCATCGGGGATCCCAAGCCTGTCGCGGCGCGAGCCGGCTACTGAGGGGATTGACCCCGCAGGCGCGCGGGTCTAGGCCGACGGGGGCTGCGCCGCCGCGCCGGCGTCCCGCGTCGCCGCGCGTTCGCGCGCGACC
>JAEZSU010000124.1 GCA_023421635.1 Actinomycetes bacterium
TTCGCCGACATCGCCGACCCGACCGCGTTCAAGGAGACCTACCGCGACCAGCTCGACGCGACCCCATGGGATGCGGACGAGCAGGAGCGCATCATCGACGAGGTGCTGCTGGCCTACCGCTTCAACACCGAGCTGTTCGAGGACCTCGCGCGGGCCAAGGAGTCCCAGGTCGCCTGACCCGGCGCATCCCACCCGCACGCCGCAAAGAGTGGGCGGGGGCGGGAAGACGCGGGGTGTCAGGATGCGGCGGCCCGGGCGTCGCGCATGAACCGCTGCACATCGGGGTCGACGCGGACGTCGCTCGGGCGGAGCGGACGCGACAGGTACAGCCCCTCGAGCGAGGTGAGGCGGGAGAGGGCGACGTAGGTCTGCCCCGCCGCGAACGCGCCGGAGCCGAGGTCGATGATGGCTCTGTCGTAGGTCTTGCCCTGCGACTTGTGGATCGTCACCGCCCACGCGAGCCGCAGCGGGAACTGCGTGAACTCGGCCACGATGTCGCGACTCAACGAGCGGTTCGCGGGGTCGTACGCGTAGCGGAACCGTTCCCAGACGGCCGGTTCGACGTCGTGCTGCACGCCGTCGACCTCGACGCGCACGCTCCCGCCGGTGATGCGGGTCACGGTGCCGATCGTGCCGTTGACCCACCGCGGACCCTCGCCGTACGGCTGCACGTCGTTGCGCAGGAACATGACCTGTGCCCCGACCTTCAGCTGCAGCTGCAGGTCGGCCGGGTAGGCGGCCTCGCCGCGGCCGAAGTCGCCGTTCACCTCGGCCTCGGCGGTCTGGGAGCGGCCGGGCAGCGCCTCGAGGTGGCGGCGGTTGATCGTGTTGACGATGTCGTTGCGCGTCGCGAGCGTGATGATCGGCGGGTCATCGACGCCCTGCGCCGGCGGGGTGCGGGCCCCCGTGTCGTTGAGGATCTTCGCCATGTCGGCGGTCACCTGCCCGTGCCGCACCGCGTTCAGCAGTGCCTTGAAGCCGTCGTCGGCCTGCCGGTGGATCTGCCGCAGCTCCGCGATCCGCAGGTCCGCACCGTACCGGCCGAGGTCGACGAGGCCGTCGCCGGTCTCCTGCCCGGCCCACACGTGCGCGTCGAAGAACCACGACGAGCGGTAGTGGTCGCGCATGTACCGCAGCTCGTCGCCGCGGGGCGGGACGGGCGCCAGCTGGTACGGGTCGCCGAACATCACGACCTGCACCCCGCCGAACGGCTCGCTGCGGCGGCCGCGTGCCTGCCGTAGCGCCCGGTCCATGCCGTCCATGAGGTCGGCCGAGACCATGGACACCTCGTCGATCACGAGCGTGTCGATCGCGTTGAGGATCTTTCGGGTGGCGTCGTTCTGCTCGAGTTCGGTGCCCGCGATGAGCCCGATCGGCAGCCGGAACAGCGAGTGGATCGTCTGGCCCTCGACGTTCAGCGCCGCGACACCGGTGGGCGCGCACACGGCGATCTGCTTGCTCGTGTTCCAGGCCAGTTGCTGCAGCAGCGTCGACTTGCCCGTGCCGGCGCGGCCCGTGATGAACACATGCTCGCGGGTGTCCTCGATGAGACGGAACAGCGCCTCCTGCTCGGCCGAGAGTGCGAGGGTGTCCACCCGCTCCATGGTAGGCGGCGGAAGGTGGACGGATGCCCCGGGCACGCGCCTGCGCGATCCGTACCGCTTTCCACAGGGATCGGCCATGTGCGGTTCCTAGACTGAATCCGTGGGTGTCGGCGAGGGGGGACGGCGGAGGGTCGCGAGAGACCTGACGCTGCTCGCCGTCGTGGGCGTGCTGCTGCTGGCCGCACTTGCCGCGGCCGCGGGCGCGCTCTACAAGGAGTTCTACAGCCCGTCCGCCTTCGTGCTGCGCTACCTCTCCATGCTCGAGCACGGGCGCGCCGCGGATGCCCTCGCGCTGCCGGGCGTCGCCCTCGATTCCGCGGAGCTGGAGCAGGCGGGACTGCCCGCCACCGCATCCGATGCACTGCTGCGCTCGACCGCGCTCGGCGACCTGCGCGACGTGCGGGTGCTGTCGGAGACGGTCGAGGGCGAGGAGACCGTCGTCGACGTGCGGTTCCAGTCCGCCGGCCATGAGGGCGAGGTGCGTTTCCGCATCCGACCGGACGGCTGGCTGGGCATCGCGCCGGCCTGGCGGTTCGCGCAGAGCCCGCTCGCCGTGATGGAGCTCGACGTCACCGGCTCGATGGTGTTCGAGGTCAACGGGTTCGTCATGGACAAGCGGCAGGTGTCCGTGGACGGCGTCGACGCCGACCCGGATGCCCCGCTGCCCATGCTCATCTTCTCCCCCGGCCTCTACGCGGTCTCGGTGGACACCGCCCTGGCCGCCACCGACGGCGTGGCGGTGCTTTCGAACGCGCCGATGCGGTCCGTCCCGGTGTCGGTGGAGGCCGCCCCGACCGAGGCGTTCACCGACCTCGTGCAGCAGCGGGTCGAGGAGTTCCTCACCGAGTGCGCCACACAGCAGGTGCTGCAGCCCACCGGGTGCCCGTTCGGCTACGTGGTCAACAACCGCGTGGAGGAGCTGCCCACGTGGTCGATCGCGCAGCAGCCCACGGTGACGCTCGTCGCCGACGGCGCGGGCTGGCGGATCCCCGAGACGAGTGCCGTGGCCCACATCGAGGTGGGGGTGCGCCTCATCTCGGACGGCACCTCGCGCATGGTCTCGACCGATGTGCCGTTCCTGGTCACCGGCACCATCGAGGTGCTCGGCGACGGCACCGCGTCGATCCGTATCGGCGGCACGCCCTCGCAGTGAGCCTCAGCGCGATGCGCGCGCGTCGCGCTCGGCGAGCGCGGCCAGCCGCGCGTTGTACGCCTCGAGCTCGGCCTCGCCGGTGCGGTCGGCGTGGCGGTCGCTCCGGCGCTGGGCGCGGTCGTCGTTGCGGCTCCACTGGATCGCGACGGTGATACCGAGGATGACGCTCGGGATCTCGCCGATGCTCCAGGCGATGCCGCCGCCCACGTACTGGTCCTCCAGCGGCGTCGCACCCCAGGTGCGCCCCATCGACCCGAACCACTCGGCGACGAACAGGCCGGACTGCATCATGATCGCGATGCCGAAGAACGCGTGCATCGCGATCACCGCGACGAGCGTCACCAGCCGCAGCGGGTACGGGAACCGGTACGGGATCGGGTCGATGCCGATGAGGCTCAGCACGAACAGGTAGCCCGTGATGAGGAAGTGCACGGTCATCCACTCGTGCCCGAGGTGGTCGTAGAGCGACCACCGGAACAGGTCCGAGTAGTAGAAGAGCCACAGCGACCCGATGAACATGCCGGCGGCGAACAGCGGGTGCGTGACGACCTTCGCGAACGGCGTGTGCACGGCCCACATGATCCACTCGCGGGCGCCGCGGGTGCCGTCGTCCCGCTTGTTGATCGCACGCAGCGCCAGCGTGATCGGCGAGCCCGGGACGAGCAGCAGCGGGATGCCCATGGTCAGCAGCATGTGGCCCATCATGTGCACGCTGAACAGGACGTCCTGGTACGCGTTGACCGGCCCGCAGGTGACCCAGAGGAGCAGCAGCATCCCGAGCACCCACAGCAC
>JAEZSU010000278.1 GCA_023421635.1 Actinomycetes bacterium
GTCCGGGACCGCCCGTGGCGGAGACGCTGCCGGTGCCGCAGTTCCCCGCCGTCCGGTCGATGTGCGACGCCCCAGAGGTGCAGGCGGCGCTCGTCGGCGGCGACGATGAGGCGGTCATCGCCGCGGCGGGCGGCGGTGCCGCGTTCCGCGAGGCGGTCGTGACGGGGGAGGCGCCGTGCATCTCGCTCTCCGACCCGGGACGTCGCTGGGTGGTCGTCAACAAGGCGCGGCCGCTCGACCCCGTCGACGCGGCGCCGGCGCCGCTCGTCGCCCCCGCATCCACACGCTCGTTGAGCGGCGGCATGCTCCAGGCGGATGCGGCGGCCGCCCTCGATGCGATGCATGATGCGGCGCGCTCCGCCGGCGCGGGGGAGTTCGCGATGCTGAGCGGCTACCGGTCGTACGGCACCCAGGTCGAGACCTACGCGGCGCACGTCGCGAGCGACGGCCGGGACACCGCCGATCTCGGGAGCGCCAGACCGGGGCACAGCGAGCATCAGACGGGCATCACGCTCGACCTCGTCGCCTGCGCAGAGGGATGCGGCGGCCTCGACGAGTTCGCCGCCTCGTCGCAGGGCGTCTGGGTCGCCGAGCACGCCTGGGAGTACGGGTTCATCGTCCGCTATCAGGAAGGTGCCACCGAGGTCACCGGGTACAAACCGGAGCCGTGGCACCTGCGGTTCGTCGGCGCCGCCCTCGCCCGCGCGTACCACGAGGGGGGCTGGCGCAGCCTGGAGGAGTTCTTCGGGCTGCCCGCCGCACCCGACTACCTCGGCTGAGCGGCTGGAGGCATCCCACAAATGCTGACACCGAGTTCCGCAGGCGCTGCGATGCGATCCCACAGATGGCGTGCCGCATCCGAGTCCGCCCTTCTAGAATCGCTGCGGCGACGCCGCCGTCTCGGCCCCGCGTCGCCACGACATCCCGCACGGCGGAGGAAGGACGGCGCACCATGGAGCGCGACATCTACGACGAGGACCACGCGGCGTTCCGCGACGTCGTGAAGGAGTTCATCAAGCGCTACGCGACCGAGGAGAAGCGCAAGCAGTGGGACGCGGACGGCGAGATCGACCGTGCCACCATGCTCGCCGCCGGTGAGGCCGGCGTCATCGGCCTGTCGGTGCCGGAGGAGTTCGGCGGCGCCGGGATGCTGCAGGACTACCGCTTCCGCGCGATCGTGAACGAGGAGGTCATCGGTGCCGGGCTCGGCTCGCTCGCCGGTGCGCTCGGCATCCAGGACGACCTCGCCGTGCCGTACATCGCGCACATGGGCACGCAGGAGCAGAAGGAGACCTGGCTGCCGCGCATGGCGACCGGTGAGATCCTCGGCGCGCTCGCCATGACCGAGCCGGGCACCGGTTCCGACCTCCGCGGCATCAAGACCACCGCGAAGAAGGTCGACGGCGGCTACATCGTCAACGGGGCGAAGACGTTCATCTCGTCGGGCAAGACGGCCGACATGGTCGTCACGTTCGTCAAGACCGGCGAGGGCAACCGCCCCGACGCGTTCAGCCTGCTCATCCTCGAGGACGGCATGGAGGGCTTCGAGCACGGCAAGAAGCTCGAGAAGATGGGCTTCCACGGCTGGGACACCGCGGAGCTTTCCTTCACCGACGTGTTCGTGCCGGAGGCGAACCTCATCGGCGGCGCCGAGGGCCGGGGGTTCATCCAGCTCATGATGAACCTGCCCCTGGAGCGCCTGTCCATCGGTGTCGCCGCGGCGGCCGCGGGCGAGGCCGCGTTCGTGTGGACGCGTGAGTACACGCTGAGCCGTGAGGCGTTCGGTCAGCCGATCGCCGACTTCCAGAACACCCGGCTCAAGCTCGCGGACATGGCGACCACGGTCGACGTCATGTGGGCGTACATCGACCGCGCGATGATGCTCTACAAGGATGCGAAGCTCACGGCCGAGGAGGCCGCGAAGGTGAAGTTCTGGGCGACCGACCGCGAATGGGAGCTGCTCGACGTCGGCGTGCAGCTGCACGGCGGCTACGGGTACATCACCGAGTACCCCATCGCCCGCGCGTTCCTCGACGCCCGCGTGCACCGCATCTACGGCGGCACGAACGAGATCATGCGGGACATCGTCGCCCGGCAGATCACGGGCCGGAAGTAACCCGCGGCCCGTTTCGTCTCGTCGCTTCGCTCCTCGCTCAACGACCGAAACGCGTACCCCCTCCGGTCGTTGAGCGAGCGCAGCGAGTCGAAACGCCTTCCTTCGGTCGTTGAGCGAGCGGAGCGAGACGAAACGTGCGGTGCTTGTGGGCCCGTTTCGTCTCGTCGCTTCGCTCCTCGCTCAACGACCGAAACGCGTACCCTCGGTCGTTGAGCGAGCGGAGCGAGACGAAACGCGTGGCCCGCTTCGCTCGTCGCTCAACGACCGGGGGTCAGAGCCGGCGGCGCCGCCGCGTGAGCCGCACGGCGGGAAGGGGCGGCGCGGGCACCCGCTCGTCGCCGTGGCCGACCACATGGCCGAACCGGTCGGCGCCCGCCTCCCACGCCTCGCGCGCCTCGACGATCTCGTCGTGGCTGCGGCCGACGAAGTTCCACCACATCACGATGTCGTCCTCGAACGGTTCCCCGCCGAGGAGGAAGAGCGTCGCGCCGGATGCGGACGACACCTCGACCGCATCCCGGTCGAGGCCCAGGTAGAGCAGCTGGAGCGTGTCCACGGCGGTGTCCGGCCCGGCGTGCACGACGATGTCGCCCGCGACGCCGACCACCGCGTACTCCCACTCCGGATGCAGCGGCAGCCGCACGCGCCCGCCCGCGGGCACCCGGACCTCGGCGCCGACGATCGGCGTGTGCACGGTCGCGGGGGACACGACCCCGGCGAACTCCCCCATCACCACCGTCGCCGTGCCGCCCCCGTCGAGCGTGACCTCGGGCAGCGCGGCGTGCTGCTCGAACGCCGGCGCACCGTGCCGACGGGACTCCGGCAGCGCCACCCACAGCTGCAGCGCGTCCAGGGGCATGGGCGCCTCGCCGACCGAGTACTCGCTGTGGGCGATGCCGGCGCCGCTGGTCATGAGGTTCAGCGCGCCGCGGGTGATGAGGACGTCGCTGCCCACCGTGTCGCGGTGGCGGATCTCGCCCGCGAGCGGCCAGGTCACCGTCTGCAGTCCGATGTGCGGGTGCGGCTCGACCCGCATCCGCACCTCCTGCGGCCCGAACCGGTCGAGGAAGCACCACGCCCCGACGAGCGGCAGGTCGCGCTGGGGGAGCGCGCGGTGCACCGACATCGCCCGCACGCCGCCGAGCGGCACCTCGCGCGAGTCCAGCAGCACCGCGCGCGGACCGTCGCAGTCCGCCGCGTGTTCGGGACCCGCCTCGGGCTCGGCGTCCAGCCGGGTCATTCCTCGGACTCGGCCGGCCAGTGGACCTTCAGGCCCGACACCTCGTTGCGGCGCAGGAACGTCGCGACGTAGGGGCAGAGGGGGATCACCGTCTCGCCGTGGTCCGCGACGTCGGCCATCGCCTGGGCGACGAGCGTCTTCGCGAGCCCGCGCCCGCTGTAGGCCTCGTCGACCTCGGTGTGGACGAACCGCAGGCGGTCGCCGTCTTGGCGGAACTGGGTGAAGCCGGCGGTCTGCCCGTCGACCTCGATGCGGTAGCGGTTGTGCTCGTTGTCGCGGACGACGCGGATGTTCTCGTCCGGATGGGATGCGTCGGTCATCCCCGCAGGCTACGGCGCCGGCAGCACCCCCTCAACCCCGGGCGGGTCGCGCACAGGCGGGATGGGGCAGACTCGATCGGTGACCTCCCTGCTCGAACGCGCCCGCGCCGCCGGCTCCGACCCGGATGCGGTGTACGACGCGTTCCTGGATTGGACGGCCTCGCGCGGCATCGCCCTGTATCCGGCGCAGGACGAGGCGGTCATCGAGCTCGTCTCCGGCGCGAACGTCATCCTCTCCACGCCGACGGGCACGGGGAAGTCGCTCGTCGCGATCGCCGCGCACGCCGCATCCCTCGCGACCGGTGGCCGCACCTACTACACGGCCCCGATCAAAGCCCTGGTCAGCGAGAAGTTCTTCGCCCTCGTCGACATCTTCGGGCCGGAGAACGTCGGGATGATCACCGGGGACTCCGCGGTGAACCCCGACGCGCCGATCATCTGCTGCACCGCCGAGATCCTCGCGAACCTCGCGCTGCGCGAGGGCCCGGATGCCGATGTGGACCAGGTCGTCATGGACGAGTTCCACTTCTACGGCGACCCCGACCGGGGCTGGGCGTGGCAGGTACCGCTGCTGATCCTGCACCGCGCGCAGTTCCTGCTCATGTCGGCGACGCTCGGCGACACGACTGCGATCGCCGCCGACCTCGGACGGCGCACCGGACGGCCCACGGTCGAGGTCACCGGGGTCGACCGGCCCGTACCGCTGCACTTCTCCTACGAGCGCCGCCCGGTGCACGAGGTCGTCGCCTCGCTCCTCGACGAACGCGAGGCTCCGATCTACATCGTGCACTTCTCGCAGGCGCAGGCCCTCGAGCGGGCACAGGCGCTCGGCAGTGTGCAGATCGCCAGCCGTGCGCAGCGCGACGAGATCGCCGAGGCGATCGGCGGGTTCCGGTTCACCACCGGGTTCGGCAAGACCCTGTCCCGTCTCGTGCGCGCGGGCATCGGCGTGCATCACGCGGGCATGCTGCCGCGGTACCGCCGACTCGTCGAGACGCTGGCGCAGCGGGGGCTGCTGCGGGTCATCTGCGGCACCGACACGCTCGGGGTCGGCATCAACGTGCCCATCCGCAGCGTCGTCATCACTGCGCTGTCCAAGTACGACGGCACCCGGATGCGGCAGCTCACCGCGCGCGAGTTCCACCAGGTCGCCGGACGCGCCGGGCGGGCGGGGTTCGACCCGCACGGCAACGTCGTCGTCATGGCGCCGGAGTGGGAGATCGAGAACGCGGTCGCACTTGCGAAGGCGGGCGACGATCCCGCCAAGCGCAAGAAGATCGTCCGCAAGAAGGCGCCGACCGGCGTGGTCAACTGGGGAGAGGGGTCGTACGAGCGGCTCCGCGACGCGATCCCGGAGCCGCTCGTCCCGCACCTGCAGCTCACCTCGGCGATGCTCATCAACGTCATCGCCCGCGGGGGCGACGTGTTCGCCCACGTCCGCTCCCTCGTCTTCGACAACCACGAGCCCCGCGCGAGGCGGTACGAGCTGGCGCGCCGGGCGCTCGCGATCTTCCGCACGCTCCGGACCGCCGGCATCGTCGAGGTCACCGACGGCGGCATCCGGTTGACGGTCGACCTGCAGCGCGACTTCGCGCTCAACCAGCCGCTGTCCCCGTTCGCGCTCGCCGCCATCGGGTTGCTCGACCCGGACGAGGGCGCGGATGCGGTGGGCACCGGCCACTACGCGCTCGACGTCGTGAGCGTGATCGAGGCGACCCTCGACGACCCGCGCGCGATCCTTTCGCAGCAGGAGTACAAGGCCCGCGGCGAGGCGGTCGGGGCGATGAAACGGGAGGGGCTGGACTACGGCGAGCGCATGGAGGCGCTCGAGGACATCACCTACCCGAAGCCGCTCGCCGAGCTCCTCGCGCAGGCGTTCGAGACCTTCGCGACGAGTCAGCCGTGGGTGCGCGACTTCGAGCTTCGGCCGAAGTCGGTCGTGCGCGACATGTTCGAGCAGGCGTTCTCGTTCGCCGAATTCGTCTCCTGGTACCAGCTGGGCCGGAGCGAGGGGCTCGTGCTGCGCTACCTCAGCGACGCGTACCGCGCGGTCCGGCAGACCGTGCCCGCCGAGGCGCAGACCCCGCCCCTGCAGGACCTCATCGCCTGGCTCGGCGAACTCGTGCGCCAGGTCGACTCCAGCCTCGTCGACGAATGGGAGTCGCTCGTGAACCCCGCCGCCGAGGGCGAGGTCGTGGTGCCGCCGGCGCCGCCGTCCGTCGTCGTGAACCGGCGGGCGTTCACCGTGCTGGTGCGCAACGAACTGTTCCGCCGCATCCAGCTCGCCGCGCAGCAGCGCGACGACGACCTGGTCGCGCTCGACCCCGACGTCGACTGGCCCGCGGCGCTCGACGCCTACTACGACGAGCACGACGCGATCCTCACCGGCGGCCCCGCGCGCTCGCCGGCACTGTGCGTGATCGACGAGTCCGCCGCCGCGGACGGCGTCTGGCGGGTCGAGCAGACGATCGACGACCCCGCCGGCGACCACGACTGGCGCATCCGCGCAGAGGTCGATCTCGAGGCGTCCGCCGAGCAGGGCGCGGCCGTCGTCCGGGTCGACGAGGTCGTCCGGCTCTGATCCACACCCCCGCCCGCGGCGACGCGCATCGGGGGAGACTGGAACGATGCGGATGCGGCGGG
>JAEZSU010000035.1 GCA_023421635.1 Actinomycetes bacterium
GGGGTGAGGCGCGCCATCCGCTCCACCCAGGCGGCGTCGAAGCCCGTGGCGACCTCCGCCGAGACGACCGGGACGACCGCGTGCGTGATGGTGTCGTCGTACACGTGCACGAGCTGGAACGACTGCCCGGCGTCCATGCCGTTGACCTCGACCGCGGGGCGGGCGAGATCCATCGTGTAGCAGGTGGCCGCAGCCACGCTCACCGGGATGCCGGCGAACAGGCCGCTCGTGGAATGGTGCAGGTGCCCGGCGAGGATCGCGCGCACGTCGGTGCCCTGCAGCACGGCGGCGAGGCGCGGCTGGTCGCGGAGCTCGAGGATGTCGAAGAAGGGGATGTGGCTCGGCAGTGGCGGATGGTGGAGGGCCACGATCGTGCCGAGGGGGGCCGGGGTGGCGAGCACCTCGCGGAGCCACGCGAGCTGGGCGTCGTCGATCTCGCCGTGGTGCCAGCCCGGCACCGACGAGTCCAGCGCGACGAGCCGGAGGCCGCCGAGGTCCCACACCCC
Organism: Actinomycetes bacterium; assembly: GCA_023421635.1. GTDB lineage: Bacteria > Actinomycetota > Actinomycetes > Actinomycetales > Microbacteriaceae > Microbacterium. Next base: position 507 of record JAEZSU010000035.1, read on the forward strand.
GGTCACCGGATCCTGGGTGGGTGCCCCGTCCAGCAGGCCCGCCCGCAGCGCCGGGCGCTCGTCATGATTGCCCGCGACCCACACGACCGGCGCACCCAGGCGCTCGGCCACCGGTTCCACGGCGGCACGCAGCGCCGCATACGCCTCGGGCTCGCCGAGGTCGGTGAGGTCGCCCGTGAAGACGATCGCGTCGGGACGCAGCCGCATCCGTTCCACGACCTCGAGCGTGCGGCGGAGGTTCGCGGCGGTGTCGTAGCGCCCGCCGAGCGGGGCGCCGCCGCCGAGGAGGTGCGTGTCGGAGAGGTGGAGCAGGACGCGCCGGGCCGGCGGATGCTGGCCGAACCGCACCGGTCGCTGCTGCGTGTGGGTCATGCCGCCAGGATACGGGCCGGGGAGGACACCCTCAGTGGCCGAAGATGATGAGCGCGATGCTGCCGACGACGGCGAGACCGCACAGCGCGAACGACGCGTAGGCGAGCACGAGGGCGAAGCGCTTCTGCCCCTCGGTCAGCGGGCTCTTGCGCGCCGCCTTGGCCGCAGCCTTCGCCGCCTTCGCGACCTGCTTCTCGGTCACCACGGTGATCGCGTCGGTGAACTCCGCCGGCGCGACGACGGGTGCACGGCCGGAGCGGACCAGCATCCGCAGCGCGAAGGCGTAGAAGCAGACGACTGCGACGGCACCCACGAGGGCGGCGGCGAACACCTCGACGAAGGCGAGCCAGTTGATCTCGACGCTCATGCGCGTCCCTTCCCGTCGCCGTCACGCGTGCCCGCGACCTGCTCCGGGTCGCGCGAGGGCTCGCTCGCCTCCGCCTTCCCCCGGTCGGCATCACGCTTGCGCTTCCGGTCGGCCGCGCGCATCGCCTTGGCCTGCTCCCGCAGCACCTGACGCTGACGGCGCGTAGGCGGCGGGTTCCGCTTGACCTTGACGGCACGACCCGAGGCCGCCACCTCGCTCATCGCGTTGCCGGCGGTGACCTCGTTGCGGCGGGAGCGCAGGAAGAGGCCGAGGACGATGGCGACGGCGAGGATCGTGTCGATGAGGATGCCCCACATGCCGAACCAGGCGACGATGAGCGCTGCGCCCGCACCCACGAGACCCGCGGCAGGCAGCGTCAGCAGCCAGCCGATGCCGATGCGGCCGACCGTGCGCCAGCGGACCTTCGATCCGCGCCGGCCGAGGCCGGAGCCGATCACCGAGCCTGACGCCACCTGCGTGGTCGACAGCGCGAACCCGAAGACGGACGAGGCGAGGATCGTGGATGCGGTCGAGGTCTCGGCGGAGAAGCCCTGCGCCGGCTTCACGTCGGTGAGCCCCTTGCCGAGGGTGCGGATGATGCGCCAGCCGCCCATGTAGGTGCCGAGGGCGATCGTGAAGGCGCAGGCGAAGATGACCCAGAACTGCGGGTCCGAGTGCTCCGCGTCCTGCCAGCCCGCCATGACCAGCGCGAGCGTGATCACGCCCATGGTCTTCTGCGCGTCGTTCGTGCCGTGCGCGAGCGCGACGAGGGAGGAGGAGAAGATCTGGCCCCAGCGGAAGCCGTCCCGGCCGTCGGGTTTGCCGTCGTAGCGGCGGGTGACGGCGTACGCGACCTTCGTGGTGGCGAACGCGATGAGGCCCGCCGTCACCGGCGCGATGAGCGCCGGCAGCACGACCTTGCTCAGCACGACGCCGAAGTCGATGGCGAGCACGCCGACGCCGACGAGGGTCGCGCCGATGAGACCGCCGAACAGGGCGTGGGACGAGCTCGACGGCAGGCCGAGCAGCCAGGTGAGCATGTTCCAGGTGATTGCGCCGATGAGTCCCGCGAAGATCAGCGGGAGGAACTCCGTCGGTGTGATCTGGTCCTCACGGATGATGCCGTGCGAGATGGTCTTGGACACCTCGGTGGACAGGAACGCACCGACCAGGTTCAGGATGGCGGCGAGGAGCACCGCGACCTTCGGCTTGAGGGCGCCGGTGGCGATGGGGGTCGCCATGGCGTTGGCCGTGTCGTGGAAGCCGTTCGTGAAGTCGAAGAACAGGGCCAGACAGATGACCAGGATGACGATCAGGGCAGCGGTTTCCACCGTTCGCTTTCGGATCTCGGGGGGCGGGTAGTGCCGAGGTGATCGGCGGTGCGAACGAACAGTTCACCGTGTGTTCAGCATCCGGTAACGGGCCATGCAAATCCTTACACCGGTCGGCCCCTCGGTCAACTCGACGCAGGGCCGTCCGGCCCGGCCACGGACGTCCTCCGTTAGCGTGAGGGGGTGACCGAGACCGCTCCCGCACCGCTCCCCCCAGTCCCCGCCCGCGAGCCCTCGCCGCGCGTGCACCACGGCGACGAGTTCGCCGACCCGTACGAGTGGCTCCGCGCGAAGGACGAGGAGCGTGTGCGTGCACACCTCGAGGCCGAGAACGCGTACACCGAGGCACGCACCGCGCACCTCGCAGGGCTCCGCGGACGGATCTTCCAGGAGATCAAGGACCGCACGCAGGAGTCCGACCTGTCGGTGCCCACCCGCCGCGGCGCGTGGTGGTATTACGGCCGCACCGTCGCGGGCAAGCAGTACGGCATCCAGTGCCGCGCGCCGCTCGCCTCGCCCGACGACTGGACGCCACCGCGGCTCTCCCCCGACGAGCCGGTGCCGGGCGAGCAGGTGCTGCTGGACGGCAACGAGGAGGCCGACGGGCAGGAGTTCTTCTCGCTCGGATCCTTCGAAGTGTCCACCGACGGCCACCTGCTGCTGTACGGCGTCGACCTCGAGGGCGACGAGCGCTACACCCTCCGGGTGCGGGACCTCCGCACCGGCGAGACCCTCCCCGACGTCATCGAGGGGACCTTCGCCGGCGCCTCCCTCTCCCCCGACGGCCGCTTCATCGTCTACACCACCATGGACGACGCGTGGCGCCCGGACACCGTGTGGCTGCACGAGATCGGCACCGACCCCGCATCCGACGTCGTCCTGCACACCGAGTCCGACGAGCGCTACTGGGTCGGCGCCGGGTTCACCCGGAGCGACCGGTACCTCGTCATCGGCGTGGGCTCGTCGATCACGAGTGAGGAGTGGATCCTCGACGCGGACGACCTGCGCGGCACCCCACGCGTGGTGTGGCCGCGGCGCGAGGGCGTCGAATACGACTCCTCGCACGCGGTCGTCGACGGTGAGGACGTGTTCTACATCCTCCACAACGACGGCGCGCTGGACTTCGAGCTCGTCCGGGTGGCCGCATCCGACCCGCAGGGCGAGCGCACCGTCGTGCTGCCGCACGAGCCGGGCCGTCGCCTGCTGGGCGTGGACACCTTCCGCGACTGGGGCGTCGTCGCGTACCGGCGCGGCGGCCTCGCCCGGCTCGGGATGCTGGCCTACGCCGTCGGCGCGGTCGACGAGATCGCGTTCGACGAGCCGCTGTACTCCGTCGGCACCGCGGGGAACCCGGAATGGGCGCCGCCGCTGCTGCGCCTGGGCTACGGCTCGTTCACCACTCCCTCGACCGTCTACGACTACGACGTCGCGACCGGCGAGCTGCTGCTGCGCAAGCGCCAGCCGGTGCGCGGCGGGTACGACCCGGCGGACTACGGGCAGGCCAGGGTGTGGGCGACCGCGCAGGACGGCGCCCAGGTGCCGATCTCGCTCGTGTGGAAGCGCTCCTTCGGCGACCCGGGCGCGGCGCCGCGGCCGGTGCACCTGTACGGATACGGCTCGTACGAGCACTCGATCGAGCCCGGGTTCTCGGTGGCGCGGCTGTCGGCGCTCGACCGGGGCGTGGTGTTCGCGGTGGCGCACGTGCGCGGCGGCGGCGAGATGGGCCGCCAGTGGTACGAGGACGGCAAGCTGCTGCACAAGCGGAACACCTTCACGGACTTCGTCGACTGCGCCCTCCACCTGATCGACCACGGCTACACCACCCCCGACCGGATGGTCGCCGAGGGCGGCTCGGCGGGCGGGCTGCTCATGGGCGCGGTGGCGAACCTCGCACCGGAGCTGTTCGCCGGCATCCTCGCCGACGTGCCGTTCGTGGACGCGCTGACCACGATCCTCGACCCCTCGCTCCCGCTCACCGTGATCGAGTGGGACGAGTGGGGCGACCCGCTGCACGATCCCGGCGTGTACGCGTACATGAAGACCTATTCGCCGTACGAGAACGTGCGCGAGGGCGTGACCTACCCCCGCATCCTCGCCGTCACGTCCTTCAACGACACCCGCGTGCTGTACGTGGAGCCGGCGAAATGGGTCGCACG
>JAEZSU010000039.1 GCA_023421635.1 Actinomycetes bacterium
GTGCGGGAGCGGGGCTGCCGGCGAACGCACCGGTCGGCGGCCCCTCCGGGCGGTGGGCCCCGGCGCGGTCCAGGATCGCGAGCGTGCCGTCGGCTTCGAGGAGGGTCTCCTGCGCGGCGGCGGATGCGGCGGCTGCGGTGTCGAGCGCGACAGCGCACAGTCGCTGCGTCTCCCTCGACTCGGCCCGGGTCACGCCGATGAGCGTGAGCGCCACGCTGACGAGGACCACGGTGCCCACCGCCGTGCCGGTGACCATCGGCAGTCTGCGGCGGCCTGTCGGCGTGCCGCCCGTGGCGGTCGCGTCGGTCATCGGCCCCCCTTCCGTCACGACTGTCGGCACCGTATCGCTCGTCGTTACCGCGGGCGGTGGTTTCTCCGGTCGGGAAGAGGAGAGTGGTGGGCGCGGTTGGGTCCTGGCATCCGCACCGACCGAGGGAGCACACCATGAGCACCGTCACCGACCTTCTCGCCGCGAACCTGCACGAGGTCTTCGGCAACCGGGATGCGGCCGCCCGCCGGGCTGCAGTGGAACGGATCTACGCCGAAGATGTCGTGTTCACCGACCCCGACGGCACGACCCGCGGCCGCGACGCCGTGGAGCGGAAGGCGGCGGCGCTCCTCGCGGGGGCACCCGACGATTTCGTGTTCGCGGAGGACGGCTCGCGGTATGCCGCGGTCGACGTGGGCGCACTCGCCTGGGCGTTCGGTCCCGCCGGCGCACCGGTGGTACGCGGCATCGACGTGATCGCCGTCGCCGACGGTGCGATCACGAGCGTCCGCACGTTCTTCGCCGAGCCCTGACGCCGCCGCGCGTCACCCGCGCGTCACCCCCGCGTCGCCGTCGCCCCCCTGTCGACGCTGTTGCGCGCGCCCCTCTCCCGTCGACTTGCCTCAGATGTACGCCTGAGGGGGTGTTTCGCGTGCATTTACGGCAAGTCGACGGAGGATGGAGGGAGGATGCAGCGCGGAAGCGGGAGCGGATGCGGCGGCGCGGCGACACAGGGATGCGGCGACGCGCCGCGACGGAGAGAGGAGGTCCCGACGGTGACCCAGCACGAGCAGCACGACGCCGGAGACGAGCCCGACCCCACGTCGTGGTCGAACCAGACACCGCTGCAGCAGGGTCGGCGCGCCAGTGGATGATCCCCGCGACCGTGCTCGCCGTCATCGCCCTGGTCGTCCTCGCGTTCACCCTCTCGCTGCAACTCGCGCTGCCCCTCGTCGGCATCGTGTTCGTCGTCGGGGTCTGGGTCGCGATGCTCCTGGTGAGCCGCCGCCACGGCGACGCGCGGCGACGGAACCGCGCCCTCGCCTGGCTGATGGCGGCCCTCGCGTTCGGCGCGCTCGCCGTCGTCACGGGTGTCTATGTCGTGGAGGCGCTCGGCGCGGCATCCGCCGTGTGAGGGTGCGGGGCCGTCACGACCGCGGCGCGAGCAGCACCGCGACCGGTTCGACCGTCACGATCCCGGATGCGGCGGCCACCAATCGCGGATCCTCGGTGACGAGCACGTCGGCCTGGAGCGAGGCGACGGCCAGGTACTCCGCGGGGCCGGGGTCGTCCCAGCCCAGCCGCTCGGCGAGATCCCACGCCACCGCGCGTGAGACGCGGTCGCTGAGGAACCGGACCTTCAGCGCCGCCAGCCGTTCCAGGTCGCGTCGGGCGTCGCGGCGTTCCAGGTCACCGGCATGCACCGCACGGTAGAGCGACGACAGCACCTGCGATTTGAGCACCGCGGGCGCGACGAGCGAATCGCCCGGTCGCACGTGGGCATCCGCCCTGACCAGCGCCAGTGCGACGGGCGCATCGATCGCGTACCGCGTCATGGCCCGATGCTCGCAGACCGTCCGCCGCGGCGGAACCGACGAAGGGCCCGGCCACGGGATGCGGATTGGCCCGAGATCGTGGCAGTCGCTGCGCGCTAGACATGGCGCATGCGCACGAGCACGCTCCAGGTACGTCCGGCCACGTCCGTGGGGACCCGGCGTTCGGCCGGGCTCCTGTGGGGCCTGGTCGGCGTCACGGCGTTCTCGTTCACGCTGCCGTTCACCCGTGTCGCGGTCGAAGGCATGTCGCCGCTGTTCATCGGTGCCGGACGCGCTGTCGTGGCCGCTGCGCTCGCGGCGCTCGCGCTCGGGCTCACGCGGCAGCGGCTGCCGACCGTCCGGCAGTGGTGCCGCCTCGCCGTGGTGGCGGCCGGGGTCGTCGTCGGCTTCCCCGTGCTCACGTCGTTCGCGTTGACCACCGCATCCGCGAGCCACGGCGCCGTCGTCATCGCGCTCCTCCCCGCCGCGACCGCGGTCGCCGCGGTGCTCCGCACGAAGGAACGTCCGAGCCGCTCGTTCTGGGTGTTCGCGGCACTCGGCGCAGTGGCCGCCGTGGCGTTCGCCGCCATGCAGGGCGGCGGGTCCGGCGGCCTCACGTGGTCGGACCTGCTGCTGTTCGGCGCCGTCGTCGCCGCTGCGGTCGGGTATGCCGAGGGCGGGCTCCTCGCCCGCGAGCTCGGCGCCTGGCAGACGGTGTCGTGGGCGCTCGTGGTCGCATCGCCCGTGATGGTCGCGCTGACGACGTTCGCTGCGGTGGCCGAGCCGCCCACCGCGTCGCCCGTGCAATGGCTCGCGTTCGCCTATCTCGCGGTGGTGAGCATGTTCCTCGGGTTCTTCGCCTGGTACCGGGGGCTCGCGATCGGGCCGATGGCGCAGGTCAGCCAGGTGCAGTTGGTGCAGCCGGTGATGAGCATCCTGTGGGCGGCGCTCATCCTGCGCGAGACGCTGACGTGGCCGACGCTCCTCGGCGGGATCGCCGTCATCGCCTGCGCGGGACTCGCGATCCGCACGCGCAGCCGGCGCACGGACGCGGGCGACAGCTAGGAACGCTGCAAGGCAGTGGATTCCCGCTCGATCAGGGTGATCGGCACGAACACCTCGCTGTCGACCGCGGTGCCCTCGAGGAGCCGGATCAGCGCCTGCACCATCATCGCGCCCTTCTCCTCGGTGTGGAGGTCGACCGTGGTGAGCGGCGGCGTCGTGCTCGTCGAGAAGTAGTTGTTGTCGAGGGTCGCGATGGCGACGTCCTCGGGCACCCGCATCCCGCGCGAGTGCAGCACGCCGAGTGCCCCGGCCGCCATCTGGGCCGAGCCGACGAACAGGGCGTCGAAGTCGGCGCCGCCGTCGAGGAGGCGCTGCATCGCCGCCGCACCGCCGGCGGGCGTATAGTCGCCCTCCTCCCACGCCCCCGGGCTCAGGCCGGCCGCCTCCAGCGTGTCGCGCCACCCGTCGAAGCGCTCGCGGCCGGCCGAGGTGTGCAGCGGCGCGGTGATGCTCGCGACACGGACCGCGCCGCCCTCGAGGAGCCGCCCGGTGGCGAGCGCGGCGGCCGCGACGTTGTCCACGTCCACGACGTGGATGTCGGCATCCTCCGCGCCCGGCGGGCGTACGCCGAAGACGACCGGCATCGACGACGACAGCTCGAGGTACGCCTCCGCAGCGCTGTGGTGCGACAGGATCAGCGCGCCGCCGACGTTGCCGCGGCTGAGGACCTGGTGCGTCTTCTCCGGTGCCGACTCCGACTCGATGAGCAGCGTCAGGGAGTAGTCCGTGGACGACGCGTAGGCGGCCGCGCCCTGGATGACCTCCGCGAAGTACGGGTCGGCGAAGAACTCGGCGGTGCGTTCCGGGATCATCATCGCGATGGTCTGCGGCTGCCGGCGCACGAGGCTGCGCGCGGCGCGGTTCGGCAC
>JAEZSU010000123.1 GCA_023421635.1 Actinomycetes bacterium
CCCGCCGACAACCACGCCACACCGATCTGCCCCGCCAGGTACTGCGCGAGCGCGCCGGGGGCCTGGACCACGGCGCCGCGGGTGAACTGCTGGGTGCACCCCGAGGCGTCGCATCGCCGGGCGCCGAGCGGCGCGCCGAGCGCGTTCCCACTCGACACCGCGTCGGCGTACGCGATCCCGGAGCTCGCGTCCAGCACCCAGGCCTTCCCGGCGCGGTCCACGTACAGCAACCCGCCTTGGAACCGTGCCCACTCACCGCCGGCCACCGCATCGCGCATCGTGTCCGTCAGCGGGTACCCCAGCGATCCCGTTTCCGATCCCCGTTCACTCCACGCCTGCAGGACGCGTCCGGTGACGAGGTGGGCACCGCTGTCCGCGGACCAGTAATACCACCCGTTCGCGAAGACCTGGACACAGCCGTCGGCGACGAGCGCGCAGTACTGACGGGATGTGGGCGCGCCGGCCGGTGAGGCAAGTCCGCCGGCGTTCAACCAGCCCAGTCCGAGATGACCTGCGATGAATTGCGCGCTGCGGCCGTCGGGGAGCACGGCCACGCCGCCGCCGTAGGACTGCATCCAACCGCCGTCGACGGCGAACGCCTCGTCGAGCGGGTATCCCAGCGCACCGGCTTCCGTCCCCTGCTCGTCCCACGCGGTCTGGATGGCGGGCGACACCGATGCGCCCTGGGTACGCGCAGAGGCGTAGATCCGGCCGTTCGCGTACTGGCGGTAGCACCCCTCGTCCACGAGCCCGCAGACGTGGGACGCGCTGGCGGCGCCCAGCCAGCCCTTCGCTCCCCCGTGTCCCGCGTAGGTCGCATCGATGCGACCCTTGACGTTGACCGTCGGGCTGCCGAACCAATCCGTGTACAGCCGCCAGAAGTTCCTGTTGCCGTACGTCGAGCAGCCGTCACCGCTGCCGTACAGGTTGTTCAGCGCGGCCTGGTTCGGCGTGTAGGGCGTGTAGATGTAGAGCCCCGCGGTCGCCTGGTTCTGGATGTACACGCTCTTCGTGCCGCAGCTCGTGTTGGGGCTGTAGAGGATGTTGTTCCATCGTGCGGCCTGGTACCCCCAAATGGTCGGGTTCAGCCGGTAGATCTCGAACTGGCGCGCCGCGTAGTACACCTGGTAGAAGAACCCCGCGGTCGCCGCGTCGCAGGGCGCGGTGTCCGGACACCCCTGTCCGGTGGCGGCGGTGTACGACCACGACGAGGGTCTGCTCGAGGTGATGAGGCTCTGCTCCTTCTCCAGGAGCACGAGCAGCGCCTTCTGGGAGATGCCGCAGGAGCGGGCGACCTTGTCGATGATCTGTGCCGCGGTCTCGTTCGGCTGCCCCGAGTACCCGTCGCAGTAGCGGTCCGCCGGGCGGTTGTCGGTGGACTGCCGGTAGTCCTTGAGGCACGGCATCGTGGTCGCCCGGCAGGTCGGGACCTTCCCGTTCAGGAAGTCCTGGATCTCGCCCGCGTTCATCGCGCCCGAATCATAGAAGGCGGAATCGGAGATGATGTACCCGGGATCCCAGTCGGCGGCGTTCGCCGCGTCGGCGGCCCGCTCGTCCGCGACGAACGACAGCAGGCCCACCACGAGCGCGAGCAGCGTGAGCCCGACGATCGCGACCGGACGCACGGCGCGTGCGACACCTTCCGTCATGGCAGGGTCACCGCCGCCGGGGAGGACTGCGCGAACCGGGTCAGGGAGCGGTACGCGAGCACGGCCGTCCACTCGCCCGGCGCGAGGCCGGTCGTCGCGACGGCGACCTGACCGCAGTAGATGCTGTCACGACCCGGGGTGACGGGAACGGTCGCCGATCGGACCTCGTCGCCGCGACGCAGCGTCAGCACGCACTCCCCGTCGCCGCCGACCGTCCCGGGCAGGATCCCCGTCGCCTGCACCTGCCCGTCGACGACGTCGAGCGTGATGATCGTGAGGGGCTCCGCGTCAGTGGGCGGGGACACCTCCGCGGACGGCGACGGTCCCACCCCGTCGCCGGGTGCGGTCGGGTCCGGATCGACCAGCGCGGTCTCGGTCGGCCGTGCCGTGGCCGGGCTCGCCGAGATCGTCGCCGGTCCACTCGTCGGCACGAAGCCGGGAGCGGCTCCTGCACACGACGCCAGCACCGCGATCCCACCCGCGGCCGCGAGCGCCAGCGCAGGTTTCGCGGCGTTGCGTGGCCGCATCCGCTTCGATGTCGAGCCGACTCCGCACGATCCCATCACTCCAGTATGCGGGACCGCCCGGTGCCGCCCCCGAGCGACACGTCCCGGGAGGCGAGATGGGCCGCGACGGCATCGCTGAGCGCGGCGGCGCGCGCATCGAACGAATGCTCGCGACGGACCCGGTCCGCGTGCTCGCGCAGCACGTCCTCGGAGGGGAAGAGCCGGTCGAGCTCCGCCGAGCGCAGGAGCGCCAGGAGCTCGGCTTCGTCCCGGTAGGTCACCACGCCCGGGCCCAGAATCTCCCGCAGCCCGTCCACCTCTTCGCTGACGACCCGGCCGCCGGCCGCGATCACGTCGAACGGGCGCATCGCGGGGAATCCCGCGTCCCGCATCTCCGGGAACTGGTCGTTGAGCACGACCCCCGCCGTCTCGTACATCCGCGGAAGGGCGGACAACGGGACGCTCGGCGCGACGACGGCGTCCGCGGGGATGTACTGTGCCCAGTCGGGGCCATAGACCTTCACCGGGATCCCCGCCTCGACCGGCGCGATCACGACGCGGCGCGGCATGTCGCGCGACTTGCCGACGAAGAGGATGTCGCTCCCGCGCGGCAGACCGCACGGGACGTAGCGGATGCCGTCGGTGCACTCGAACAGCGGGTCGATGCGCCGGCCGAACCGCGCACTCGCCTGCGTGCTCCACATCCGCGACGCGGCGAAGACCAGGTCGAAGTCCGCGAGTTCCTCGGCCGTGATCTCGTGCGGGTGACTGATGACCCACATGATCCGCACGCCGTGGCGAGGCGGCCGGATGCGGGTGGGTCCCCGCACGACGAGATGCACGTCGTCGAATACGACGGAGGGACGGTTCGCCGCCTCCCGCCGGTCGACGACGGCCTCGTGACCGAGTCTGCGCAGCGCGTCGGCGAGCGCCTCCCCGAAGTGGGTGTCCCCCCACAGGTCTCCCACCGGACCCGCCGGGGACGCGACCTTGATCGCCCACCGCTGCGCGGTCGAGACCCGGGAAAGTGCCGGCCCGCCCGTATCCCATCCAGTGACGGCGTAGCCGGCGCGTAGGTAGACGGACTCGAGGAGGTCCCGGCCACCCGTGACC
>JAEZSU010000184.1 GCA_023421635.1 Actinomycetes bacterium
CGCCGGCGGCCTGGACGGCAACGACGCTCGCGTACGGGAAGTCGAGGCCCTCGAGGTCGGCGGCGGTGGGCGCGCCCTCGGGGGCGAGGCCCGCGGCGATCAGCCGCCAGGTGTCGAGCGGCAGGTAGGCGACGTCGACGTGACCGAAGGTGGCCTGCCCCTCGGTGAACCCGACGACGGTGAGCTCCATGCCCAGGCGGTCGAGGGTCACGACGGTGCCGATCTCGATGCCGGCGTCGCGCAGCGGCTCCGACACGACGATGCCGTCGACCGCGTCGACGGTCTCACCACTGGATGCGGTCGGGGCGAGGAAGCCGCCCGGCACGATACCGAACAGCGTGAGGTCGATCTGCTCGTCGGCGTCGGTGGTGCCGTTGACGATGCTGACACCCATCGGCTCCGCCGCATCCAGCCCGTCCGCCTCCTGCCACTGCTCGATCTGCGCGCCGTCGACGACGGAGCGGCTGAACGCGTTGTCGGTCATCGTGCCCTCGTCGAAGGCGAACGAGGTGGCGGGCAGGGACTTCAGGCCGGAGACGCCGTCGTTGACGAGACCGGAGGACAGGCCGGACAGCAGTACCACGAGGACCGAGATCAGGGCGATCACGACCCCCATGAGCGTGAACCGGCCACGAGCGAACCGCAGTTCGCGCAAGGCGAGAAACATAGGACTTCCTGGCTGCAACAGTTGCCGACACCCTGTCGGCATGATGCTGACATTGTGTCACTATCCGTGCGGGCAGGCAAATCAGGCGGGGACGATGCCGCCCGTCAGGAGCCGGTAGACGTCGTCCGCCGCGACCTCAGCCGGAACGCCGTGCTGCACCAGTCCGATGCCCGACGAGAGCACGCCCTGCGCGAGCATCGCGGCACGCCCCGGTTCGGCGACCGGGAACTCGGCGATCACCTGCTGCAGCGGGCGCATGAGCGCGTCGTGCAGCGCCATGACGTCCTCGTAGCGGGTCGGGGACAGGTCGGCATTGCGCAGCGGCGCGGCGATGTCGTGCTCGCCGTCGGCGGTCATGCGCATCGTCGCGTCCACGAGCGCGCGCAGCCGCTCGTGCGGGGTCGCGGCGTCGGCCAGTGCGTCCTCGATCTCGCGGTCCCAGCGCTCGAACGCGTCGATCGCGACCGCCACGAGCAGGTCGTCCTTCGTGGGGAAGTACGCGTAGAAGCTGGAGCGGGACAGCCCGGCGCGTTCGCAGACCGCTCGAGGGGTGACGCCGGCCAGCCCCTCCTCGCGCAGGAGGTCCTCGCCGGCGCGCAGGAGGGCTGCGCGCTGGGCGGCCCTGTGCTCGGCCACCGTGGGAGCGGAGATCCTCGGCATCCCCTCATTATCTCCCGTGACCGGGCGTAGCATGAGGCATCCCTCCGGTTCCGGAGGTTCCCCCGCTTCCGCGACCATCCGGAGGGCCATGTCCGACGCCGCCAGGACGGACACCGCGGGCTCGCAGCCCGTGATGTCGCACCGCGCCATCCTGCTGGTGATCTTCGGCCTGATGGCGGGCATGTTCCTGTCCGCGCTGGACCAGACGATCGTCGGCACCGCCATCCGCACGATCGGCGACGACCTGAACGGGCTGAGCCTGCAGGCCTGGGTGACGACCGCGTACCTCATCGTCTCGACCGTGTCGACGCCGATCTACGGCAAGCTCTCCGACCTCTTCGGCCGACGGCCCCTGTTCCTGCTCGCGATCGTCATCTTCATCATCGGGTCGATCCTCGCGAGCTTCTCGCAGTCGATGGTCGAGCTGGCCGTGTTCCGCGCCGTGCAGGGGCTCGGTGCGGGCGGGCTCATGTCGATGCCGCTGGCGATCATGGGCGACATGCTCGCCCCGCGCGAGCGCGCACGCTACCAGGGGTACTTCCTGGCGGTGTTCGGCATCTCCAGCCTCGTCGGCCCGCTCGTCGGCGGTCTGTTCGCCGGCGCGGACCAGCTGCTGTGGATCGCCGGCTGGCGCTGGGTGTTCCTCATCAACGTGCCCATCGGGATCGTCGCGCTCATCATCGTGCTGCGCTTCCTGCATCTGCCCACCCGTCCGCGCGGCTCGGTGCGAATCGACTGGTGGGGCGCGACCTTCGTGGTGGTGGCGCTCGTGCCGCTCCTGCTCGTGGCCGAGCAGGGCCGCGAGTGGGGCTGGGACTCGCCCCTGTCACTGGCCTGCTACGCGGTCGGCGCGGTCGGCGTGGTGCTGTTCATCCTGGTGGAGCGCGCGATGGGCGCCGACGCCCTCATCCCGCTGACACTCTTCCGCTCGCCCACGTTCTCGATGGCGACCGGGATCGGCGTGCTGGTCGGTTTCGCGATGTTCGGCGCGATGCTCACGATCCCGCTCTACCTGCAGCTCGTGCTGGGCGCGACGCCCACCGAGAGCGGCTTCCAGATGCTGCCGATGATCCTGGGGCTCATGATCGCCTCGATCGCGAGCGGGCAGATCATCGCCCGCACCGGCAGGTACCGGATGTTCCCCATCCTCGGCACCCTGTTCCTCTGCGGCGGCTACACCTGGCTGGTGTTCCTGCGGTACGACGGATCGTACTGGTTCCTCGCCGGCGCGATGCTGCTGCTGGGGCTCGGCCTCGGTCAGCTCATGCAGACCCTCACGATCGCGAGCCAGAACTCGGTGGGCCTGCGCGACATGGGGGTCGCGACCAGCGCCTCCACCTTCTTCCGCCAGATCGGCGGCACGCTCGGCACGGCCGTGCTGCTGTCGCTCCTGTTCACGCTCGTCCCCGGCGGCATCCAGTCCGCGTTCCAGCAGGAACCGACCCTCACCGGCGCGCTCGACGCCGCGCTCGATCCGGAGGTCGCCGACCGGCCGTCGAACGAGGGCATCATGACCGCGGTGTACGGGCCGATCATCACCCAGCTCACCGCCGCCGCGACCGCGAACGCGCAGTCGGCGATCGACCAGGCACGGGATGCCGCCACCGAGGCCGTGGCCGAACAGGTCGAGGCCGGCCGCATCCCCGCCTCCGACCAGCAGTCCGCGACCGACACCGCCGTCGCGGAGGCCGTCGCCGCGGCGAGCGCGGAGGTCACCTCGCAGCTGCCGGCGGCCCGGGTGTCGGACGACGGCACCGTGAGCCTGGACCTCTCCGACGCGGCGGCGCGCGAGGCGTTCGTCGAACTCGTCACGCCGCAGATCGAGGAGCAGCTCGACGGGTCGAACGAGCTCACCGGGGTCGACGGCAGCGTGCTGGACGACACGTCCTTCCTGACCGGCGCAGACCCGCGGCTGTCGAAGCCGATCCTCGTCGCCTTCAACGACGCGACGGTCGCGGTGTACCGGGTCGCACTGGGCGTTGCGGTCCTCGCGTTCCTGCTGTCGCTGTTCTTCCGTACGCCGCCCCTGCGGGCGAAGTCGGCGCTGCAGGAGGCCGCCGACGAGGACGCCGCGATCGCCGCGCAGACCGCCGCCGCGGAGGCCGGTGCGCTCGTCGCCCCCGACGCCGACCCGGCCCGCGCCCCGCGCTGATCCACGGACCCGACGGGCTCAGTCCGGGGCGCCGGCCTCGTCGGGGACGACAACGACCTTGCCGACGGTGTGCCCCGCATCCACGTGCGCGATCGCAGCGCGCGCGTCCGAGAGCCGGAAGGTCCGCTCGATCACCGGGGTGACGCGCCCCTCGGCTGCGAGCGTGAGCAGTGTCGAGAGCACCGCGGGCTTCGCG
>JAEZSU010000276.1 GCA_023421635.1 Actinomycetes bacterium
GTAGGCGCCGGCGTGGACCTCCGCAGCGAGCGGGTCAGCACCGTCCCGGCGCAGGCGCGCGGCGACCTCGCGCTGGAGCCGGCGCTGCCGCAGCGCGCGGTCTCGTTCCAGCTCGGCGGCCAACCCCATGGCCTCGGCGTTCGTGATCGCGAGGGCGAGCGCGTCGGGTGCGACGTGGTCGGCGAGCCCGAGGAGCGCCGTGCGCACCGGCATGTCGGTCGCGAGCAGTGCGACGACCGCATCCATCCGCTCGTCGAACCCGCCCCACAGCACGTCGCCCTTGGCACCGAAGTAGTTGAAGAAGCTCGACCGGGCGACACCCGCCCGGCGCGTGATGTCGGAGATCGAGGTGGCGTCGTACCCCTGCTCGAGGAAGAGCTCGCAGGCGGCTTCGGCGAGCGTCGCACGGGATGACACGCGGGGGCGACCGAGAGGACGTGACACGTGTTCAGCCTAGGACGCCATTCGTGGGGTTATTGTTGGACGCGATCCAAGAAAGCCCGTCCACATCGGAGGCACCGTGCTGGAGATCATCGACGCCGGGCTGGCGCCCGACTACGTCCCCTACGAGACCGGCTGGGCACTGCAGCGGCGCATCCATGCCGAGGTGCTCGCCGGCACCAGGGGCGACACGATGCTGCTGCTCGAGCACGAGCCCGTGTACACCGCGGGCACTCGTACCCAGCCGGACGAGCGGCCCACCGACGGCACGCCGGTGATCGACGTCGACCGCGGCGGCAAGATCACCTGGCACGGTCCGGGCCAGCTGGTCGGCTACCCCATCGTCCGCCTCGCGACCCCGGTCGACGTGGTCGCGCACGTGCGCCGACTGGAACGGGTGCTCATCGATGTGCTCGCCGAGCACGGCGTCGACGGACACCAGGTGCCGGGACGGAGCGGGGTGTGGGTGGACGGCCCGGACTCCGAGGACAAGATCGCCGCGATCGGGGTGCGGGTCGAGCGCAGCGTGACGATGCACGGCTTCGCGCTGAACTGCGACAACACGCTCGCCGGCTTCGGCGGCATCATCCCGTGCGGCATCCGCGACGCCGGGGTGACCACCGTGAGCGAGGTGCTGGGGGCGGATCACTCCCCCGCCGACCTCGTCGGCACGGTCCGTGCGCACTTCACGGCGGCGTTCGCCGAGGTGACCGCATGAGCGCGGCGACCGATCCCGCCGGGCGGCGGATGCTGCGGCTCGAGGTCCGCAACGCCCAGGCGCCGATCGAGCGCAAACCCGAGTGGATCAAGACCAGGGCGGTCATGGGTCCGGAGTACCGGCAGCTGCAGGATCTCGTGAAGGACGAGGGCCTGCACACCGTCTGCCAGGAGGCGGGCTGCCCGAACATCTTCGAGTGCTGGGAGGACCGGGAGGCGACGTTCCTCATCGGCGGGTCGCAGTGTACGAGACGGTGCGACTTCTGCCAGATCGACACCGGAAAGCCCGCCGCGTACGACACCGACGAACCGCGCCGCGTCGCGGAGAGCGTCGCGCGGATGCGGCTGCGCTACGCGACCGTCACCGGCGTCGCCCGAGACGACCTGCCCGACGGCGGCGCGTGGCTGCATGCGGAGACCGTGCGCCGCATCCACGCCGAGAACCCGGGGACCGGCGTGGAGCTGCTCGCCACCGACTTCTCCGGCGACGAGGCGCAGCTCGCGGCGGTGTTCGCATCGCGCCCGGAGGTGTTCGCGCACAATGTCGAGACCGTGCCGCGGATCTTCAAGCGCATCAGGCCCGCGTTCCGGTACGACCGCTCGCTCGGCGTGATCACGGCCGCCCGCGAGGCGGGCCTCATCACGAAGTCGAACCTCATCCTGGGCATGGGCTAGCGTGACGACGAGGTGGTCGCGGCGCTCCGCGACCTGCACGACGCCGGCTGCGACATCATCACCATCACCCAGTACCTTCGGCCTTCGCCCCGGCATCTCCCGGTGCAGCGGTGGGTGCGGCCGGACGAGTTCGTCGCGATCCGCGAGGAGGCCGAGCGCATCGGGTTCCTCGGCGTGCTGGCCGGCCCGCTCGTGCGTTCCTCGTACCGGGCGGGCCGGCTGTGGGCGCAGTCCATGCTCGCCAAGGGCCGAGACATCCCGGAGGAGCTGGCGCACCTCGCGGCGGACATCGCGGCCGACGCGAGCGGGTTCGCGCAGGCGGTCTGAGCGGACTCAGTCGGCGCTGGTGACCGACTGCACCCGCCCCTCGGAGTCGAGGTTCACCAGCAGCACGTCGTCGGTGGCGTCCGCGTCGAGCGCATATTCCAGCACCGCGAACGGATCGGTGCCGCCGTGCTCGTCGGCGAGGATCGTCAGGCTCATGAGCTGCAGCGACTTGATGATGTCGATCTGCACGTCCCCGGAACCGTCCGCGACGAGCAGGTCCTCGATCGCGTCGCCGTGGATGTCCTGCTGCTGCAGGATGTACTCGATCACTTCGCTGGTGCGGTCGCCGAGCTCGGACACCATCGCCTCACGGGCGACGAGGTCGAGCGCTTCGAGCGAGGAGACGATCGCCGCCGCGACGTCGAGCGCCGCCTGCGAGACATCGTCCTGATCCGGCGCGGTGAGGTCGACCGTCACCGACTGGTCGCCGAACTCGACCGTCTCCGACCAGAAGATCGAACCGTCGGGACCGGACTCCAGGAGTCCGAAGAAGTCGTGCTCGATCGCCATGTCCCCATGAAAGCAGGCTCACGCGCCGGTCGGTAGTCCGCGGCGGCGCGTCGCGCGGGTCAGTCGACCAGCGCCTCGACGAACGCGTGCGGGGTGAAGCCGGTGAGATCGCCGATCCCCTCCCCCTGACCGAGGAGCTTGACCGGGATGCCGGTCCGTTCCTGGACCGCGAGCACGAATCCGCCCTTGGCCGACCCGTCGAGCTTCGTGAGTACGAGCCCGGTCACCCCGGCGTGCTCGAGGAAGGCCTGCGCCTGCATGACGCCGTTCTGCCCCGTGGTGGCGTCGAGCACCAGCAGCACTTCGCTGATCGGGACCTGCTTCTCTACCACGCGCTTGATCTTGCCGAGCTCGTCCATCAGCCCGCCCTTGGTGTGCAGGCGGCCGGCCGTGTCGATGATGACGATCTCGGTGCCGGTGCGGACCGCGTACTCGACCGTCTGGTACGCGACGGATGCGGGGTCCTGCCCCTCCTGCTGCGGCCGGACGATGTGCGCGCCGCCGCGTTCCGCCCAGGTCGCGAGCTGATCGACGGCGGCCGCACGGAAGGTGTCGGCGGCGCCCACGACGATCGAGCGGCCGTACCGGCGGAGGAAGTTCGCGAACTTGCCGATCGTCGTGGTCTTCCCGACCCCGTTGACCCCGACGACGAGCACGACCGCGGGGCGCTCGGTGAGGCGCAGGGTGGTGTCGAATCTGGCGAAGTGCTCCTCGAGGGTCTCCTTCAGCATCCGCTGGAGGTCCTTCGGGTCCGTCGTGCGGAACCGGTCGACCTTCTCGCGCAACTCGTCGATGAGCCGCTCGGTGATCTCCGGGCCGAAGTCGGCGGTCAGCAGCGCCGTCTCCAAGTCCTCCCAGCTCTGCTCGTCGATGACGGGCTTGACGAACATCCCGCGCAGGGCGCGCCCCAGGGACCACGATCTCTCGGCCATGCCCCCAGCCTACGGGGCGGCGCCGTCCCGGCTCAGCCGAGCGGGCCGACGCCGGCGATGAACGCGCCCGGATCCGCGGCGAGCGAACGCCACTGCGCGTACACGTCGATGGCTGCCGGACAGCGCAGCGTCGCGACGAGTCCGGATCCGAGGGCCGCGAACGCGCGGGCGGCGACGATGTAGGTCACGGCCGCCTGATCGTCGGCACCTGCGACGGACCGCGCCTGGACCGGACCGCTGAACGAGTCGAACGACACGTCGTCGCCGATGAAGTCTGCGACCTCGGCCACGTCCGCGTCGAACTGCAGCGCGAGCAGCAGGTCGGATGCGTCCCGGTCGCCGCCGGCGGGATCGAGGCCCTGCACGGCGCCCTGCCAGTAGCCGAGGATGCAGCCGGTCGCCTCCTGACGGTACGCCCAGGAGCCGTCGCCGTCGTCCGCCTGCGCGATCGAGAACCCGGGCAGCGCCGTGAACGGGTCGGCCCACTGCGCGCGCCACGACGGATCGAGCGATGCACCGGCGACGAAGCTCAGCCCGGCCTCCGTCGACGACGCCGACGGTCCGAGGCTCATGGATTCCGCCCCCGGCGATGCCGTGCAACCGGTGAGGGCGAGGGCGGCGGTCACGAGCACCGCGCCGAGCCCAGAACGGTTCAGGATGCCGCCGCCTCACGCACGCGCTGCCCGACGACGGCCGAGACGCCGTCCTGCCGCATCGACACCCCGTAC
>JAEZSU010000323.1 GCA_023421635.1 Actinomycetes bacterium
GGCGAAGACCCGGACCGCCGCCGCGAGCTCGTCGCCGACGGCACGGCGGAGCACCGCGCGCACCGACGGCTCCGCCGAGGTGGATGCGACGGCGAGCGCCCAGCCCTGCTCGTGCGCCTCGCGGGCAAGCCGTGCGACGCCGGGACGCGGGTCGATGCGGCCACTCGCGATCAGCTCGGTGTAGAGCTCGGTCTTCCGGCGGTGCATAGCGAGTACCAGCTCGTCGATCGCCGCGTCGTCGGCGGGGTACGCCGGCCAGCGGGCGGCGAGCTCGGGGGTGAACTCGCTCCGCATCCGCTCCTTGCCCCCGCCGATGCGCACCTTCTCGCCGTATTGCTCGACGGACCAGTGGATGGGGACGCCGAACTCCTCGAACGTCCGGTTGAACGCGGGCAGGTGCCCGTGCATCTCGGTGTCGGCGAGCACACCGTCGCAGTCGAAGATGAGCGCCGGCATCTCAGGCCTTCCCCGCGCTGCCGAACGTCACGCACAGCCCGGTCACGAGGTCGACGACCTCCTGCCGCGTGTGGCGGAACAGCGACGGCGGGTCCCATGTGTTCGACGCCTTCGCGTCGGTGAGGAAGGCGAGCTCGGCCTGCATGAAGCGTTCCTTCAGCGCGGTCGAGATGTTCACCTTCGCGCAGCCGCGGGCGATGAGATCGCGGAACTGCTCGTCGCTGAGGCCGCTGCCGCCGTGGAGGGCGATGGGGACCGGATGCCGTGCCACGATCTGGCTGATGCGCTCGCCGTCGAGCACGGGGGTGCTCTTGTACGTGCCGTGCGCGTTCCCGATGGCGGGGGCGAACACGTCGACGCCCGTCTCGGCGAGGAAGGCGAGCTGCACCTCGAGGCTCTGGCGCTGGCTCTCCTCGTCGGAGCCGTGATCGTCCTCGACGCCCTGGATCGATTCGATCTCGCCCTCGACGTGCGCACCGTACCGCCGCGCCTCGGCGACGACCTCGATCGTCTGCCGCTGGTTCTCCGCCACCGGCAGCTCCGAGGCGTCGAACAGCACCGAGTTCCAGCCGTGCTCGAGGCAGGTGGTGATCACGTCGCGGTCCGGGCAGTGGTCCAGGTGCAGCGAGACGGGCACCGGGATGTCGCGCGTGAGGTCGTCCCACATCGCCTTGATGAAGCTCGCCCCCAGGCTCCGCACGGTCTTGACCGAGGTCTGCACGATGACCGGCGACTGCGCCTCGACGGCGCCGGCGAGGACGGCCTCGAGCGTGAGGTCGTTGAAGATGTTGATGGCCGGGACGCCGTACCGCGCTGCGAACGAGCGGTCGACGATCTCGGTGAGCGGGACCACTGGCATGGACTCTCCTCCGTCGGGTGTGGGTCAGGATGCGCGCAGGCGTGCCGCCTGCGCGCGGTACTCCTCGAAGGCGCGGGCGCGTTCGGCGGCCGCCTCCGGGTCGGTGACGACGTCGTCGTAGGCGGCGAGGATCTCCTCGAAGTGCGTGCGCAGGCCGTCGCGGGTCTCCGGGAACGGCAGCACCCAGAACCGGCCGGCGACGATCGCGTCGCGGACGTGGCCGGCGAGTTCCATCGGGTCCATGCCGCCGGCGTAGAGCCGCCGCTGCAGCTCGACGAACCGCGGGTCGGAGATGAAGCTCGACCCGTCCGCGAGCTCCTCGGGACGGCGGTCGAGGGTGTGGGCGATGTCGGTGCGGACGCTCGCCGGGCACAGCACGCTCACGCCGATGCCCTTCGCCGGCAGGGCCAGCGCGTAGCTCTCCATGAGATTGATGACGGCGGCCTTCGACGCGGCGTAGATGGCGGCGCTGGGGCTCCCCTGGAAGCCGGCCATGGATGCCACGGACACGATGTGGCCGCCGTTCCCGCGGGCGAGCATCCGCGGGAGGAGGGTCTGGATGCCGTTGACCACGCCGCCGAAGTTGACGTCCGTGATCCAGTCGAAGTCGGCGTAGGACGCCTCGGCCAGCGCGCCGAACCCGTTCACCCCCGCAGTGTTGAAGAGCAGGGTGGGGGTGTCGCCGAGGTGGTCTTCGACGTCGTCGGCGGCACGGCGCCAGGCCTCGCGGTCGCGGATGTCCAGACGGACCGGATGCACCGTGACGCCGCGCTCGCGCAGGTCGGCGGCCGCGCTGTCGAGGGCATCCTGCCGCACGTCGACGATCGCCACCTTGCAGCCGAGCTCGCCGAAGAGGCGTGCCTGTCCGAAGCCGACGCCCGAGGCGCCGCCGGTGATCACCGCGACCCTGCCCGTGAAGTCCTGCACCGCGTGCTCCTTCCGCGCCGCGCTGCGCTGCGCGGCCCAGGTCAGCATCCCCCGGCCGGCACCCGCCCGCGCGTCTCAGTGTGAGACGGGCGGGGCCGTCCCGCCGCCGCACGCAGTCGCACGCGTCTCACCGTGAGACCCGGCCCGCCCGGGCGGCCGGTTTAGGTTCGTCGCAGTTGCTTCACCCAAGCAGTCGCTCCACCCAAGGAAGGGTCCCCATGACGAACGAGCATGCGACAGACGTCCGGTACGGGCTCGACCTCGGTCTCCCGGTCGTGGCGGAGAACGTCTTCCGGAACGTCGTCGGGCACTTCGCGTCCGGCGTCACGGTCATCACGACCGCGGACGGCGAGGCGTTGTTCGGCACCACGGTCTCGGCCGTGTCCTCGCTCTCGGCGGAGCCGCCGATGATGCTCATCTGCCTCAACCGCACGAGCGTGACCCACGACGCGGTCGCACGGTCCGGCCGGTACGCGATCAACATCCTCTCCGCCGCGCAGGGCGAGCTCGCCCGCACCTTCGCCCGCAAGGGCGACGACAAGTTCGCCGGCGTCGACCACACGGTCAGCGAGCGCGGGCTGCCGCTGCTGACCGGCGCGCTCGCCACGATCGAGTGCGTGGTGGACGAGACAGCCGTCGGCGGCACCCACACGATCTTCCTCGGCCGCGTCGTCGCGGCCGAGGCCCGCGACGGCGAGCCGCTCGCGTACTACCGCGGCACCTTCGGGAACCTCGAGAGCGCGCTGGAGACGGCCGCGTACGAGGGCACCCGGTCGTGGGTGCTGCACCGCCGCACGCCGCTCGGCGAGCCCATCGACGTCGACGCCGTCGCGGCATCCCTGCGCCTCGAGCCCGCGATGATCGACCACGCCCTGCTGCGGCTGGCGACCGAGTCGCTCGTGGAGAAGGGCGCGTCCGGCGGCTACACGCCGACCCCGATGACCGC
>JAEZSU010000150.1 GCA_023421635.1 Actinomycetes bacterium
GTGCTGGGGATCGTCGCCGCCCTGCTGCTGCCGCCCGGGCGTCTGCCCGACGAGGCCGCCGATGCGGGCACCGCCGGGGCCGGCATCGGCGAGGCCGAGCACCGCGTCACGTCCGCCCCGCGCACCCAGGAGGAAGCGTCATGACCACCGTCCCGACCATCGCCGTCGTCGGCAGCGGCCCCATCGGCAGCACCTACGCGCGAGTCCTGCTCGAGCAGCATCCCACCGCCCGCGTGGTCATGTTCGAGGCCGGGCCGCAGCTGACCGACCGCCCCGGCGAGAGCGTCCGAAACATCGCAGACCCGGTGGCCAAGGACCTCGCCCGCGAGCGCTCGCAGGGACCGCAGTCCGGCACCCACCGCGAGTCGCTCGGCATCCCCGCCGGCACGGTCGTCGAGGGGATGTTCACCGCCCGGCAGGGCACCCACCTGCTCGACTTCGGCGGCGAGGGATCCGTGCACGCTGCGGCGTTCCCCGCGCTCGCCGCCTCGACGAACGTCGGCGGACAGGGTGCGCACTGGACGTGCGCCACCCCCGCGCCCGGCTTCAGCGAGCGCATCCCCTTCATTCCGGATGCGGAGTGGGAAGACCTCATCGCCGAGGCCGAGCGCCTGCTGCACGTGCAGAGCGCGGCGTTCGCCGACTCCGCCGTGGGCGAGGCGATCCGCTCGCTCCTGGCGGAGGAGTTCGGCGCGGAACTGCCCGAGGGGTACGGCGTCAGCACCCTGCCCGTGGCCGGTGACCCCCAGCCCGACGGCACGATGCGCTGGGCGGGATCGGACACGGTGCTCGGCCCGCTCATCGAGCCCGGCGACCCGCTCGCCGAGCGCTTCGAGCTGCGGCCACTGCATCTCGTGCGCCGGGTGATCGTCGAGGACGGCCGTGCCCGCGGCCTGGTCGTCGAGGACCTGCAGGCGAAGGAGGAGTTCCGCTTCGACGCCGACCTCGTCGTGGTCGCCGCTGACGCGTTCCGCTCTCCGCAGTTGCTGTGGGCCTCCGGGGTCCGGCCCACGGCCCTGGGCCGCTACCTCACCGAGCATCTCGTCGTCATCTCCACGGTGGCCCTCGACGGGGAGCGGATGACTCGCTTCGCGACCGAGGAGGACCTCGACGCCGAGCTCGCCCGTCGTGCCGTGAACCCGGCAGACCCCGTCGCGGCGGTCAACCGCATCCCGTTCTCGGAGCCTGACCACCCGTTCTCGCTGCAGGTCATGTACACGGAGTCGACCCCGTTCCGGATGGAGCCCGGCCAGCAGTACGCCGAGAACCGCTGGGGGTACGTGAACATGGGCTACGGCATCCGCACGTGGCCCCGGGCCGAGGACGGCATCGTCTTCCACGACGACGAGGTCGACTACCGCGGCCTGCCCAACATGACGGTCGAGTACGCCCTCACCGAGGTCGAGGAGGCCGAGGTCGCCGAGGCCACCCGTCGGCTGCAGCGCGCCGGAGAGGCGCTCGGCCACTTCGTCGCCGGGCCCCGGCTGCTGCCGAACGGGTCGAGCCTGCACTACATGGGCACCATGCGGATGGGGCAGACCGACGACGGCACGAGCGTCGCCGACCCGTACTCGCGGGTGTGGGGCGTCGACGGCCTCGTCGTGGGCGGCAACGCGCTCATCCCGACCGCGAACGCGATGAACCCGACGCTCATGAGCGTGGCGATCGCGGTGCGCGGCGCCCGCGCTGCGGCGGCGGCGCTCTAGCGGCATCCGTCCGGTCGATCCGAGGCATGGCCACGAGCCACTGGTGCGCCTCGCGGCCGCCCTGAAGCATTGAGGTGACTGACAGGCATTGGGGCCGTCGGCGCATGAAGGAGCAGACGTGAGAATTGCGCGGTGGGTCGAGCCCGACGAGGGTCCGGCGGTGCACGAGGGCATCATCGTGGACGACGTGGTCGTGCCGTTCCCAGCCGGGGTCAGCGTGGCCTCGGTCCTCGCCGAGGGACTGGATGCCGCGCTCCGCCGCGACCGGATGCTGCGCACCGAACTCGCCGAGCGGGCGGTGGAGCCGACCCCGCTGTCGCAGGTGCGCCTGCTGCCGCCGCTCGTGCCCGCCACCATCCGGGATTTCGTCGCCTTCGAGGAGCACGTCGAAGGCGTGAGCGCGGGCGTCGAGGGCAAGAGCGACGTCGCCGCGGAGTGGTACGAGGCGCCGACCTTCTACTTCACGAACCCGCACATCGTGCACCCGTCGGGCGCCGTGGTGCCCGTGCCCGAGACGCGACGGCTCGACTTCGAACTCGAGCTCGCGGTCGTGGTCGGCGCAGCGGAGGGCTCGACCGGTGAGAACGTCGACGTCGAGACCGCCGCATCCCACATCTTCGGCTACACCGTCATGAACGACTGGTCTGCACGCGACCTGCAGGCCCGCGAGATGAAGGTCCGGCTGGGCCCTGCGAAGGGCAAGGACTTCGGCATGACGCTCGGGCCGTGGATCGTCACGGCCGACGAGCTCGAGCCGTACCTCGACGAGGACGGCTTCCTCGCGGTGCGTGCGGAGGTGTACGTCAACGGCGAGCTCGTCGGCGAGGACCTCGTCTCGAACATGGGCTGGCCGTTCCCCGAGCTCGTCGCCTACGCCGCGCGGAACTCCGTCATCCGGCCCGGCGACGTGCTCGGCTCCGGCACCGTCGGCAACGGCGGGTGCCTGGGCGAGCTGTGGGGCCGCGGCAGCGCCATCCCGCCGCTCGAACCCGGCGACGAGGTGCGCATGGTCATCGAGGGCGTGGGAGAGATCGTGAACACGGTGGGGGACCGCATCCCGGCCCCGCCCATCCCGCGCGCCCGCACGCGTTCCCGCGCCCGCACGCGCTGACCCGCGC
>JAEZSU010000174.1 GCA_023421635.1 Actinomycetes bacterium
GAGCACGGGGTCCGGCCCCGCATCGACCTGGCGGGCTTCGACACGGCGCCCGCCGAGCTGCGCCGCCGCGTCGCGGCGATGCTCCGCGCCGACGACCGGCCGGATGCGGTGCTCGCCGCCCCCGAGGGCGTCGCGACCCTGGTGCAGGAGTGCGCGCGCGAGGCGGGCCTCGTCGTCGGGGCCGACCTGCTGCTGGCGAGCTACGTCGACAGCGACGGGATGCGGCTGAGCAGCCCTGCCGTGACCTCGCTCGACCTGGGCGCGCGAGAGATGGGCCGGGCGACGGTCGACCTCCTCATCGGCGCCCTCGAGGGCACCCTCCCGCGCGGCGCACGGCGCGTCGTGGGAATGGAGCTCGTCGAGCGCGCGTCCACCCGGGGCGCCGGCTGACCCGGCAGGCGATGCTTGCCCCGCCGGAATCACAGGTGAATAATCGATTCACCATTCGGATGCACCCCGGTGACATCCTGGAAACACCCCGGCCGTAGCGTGCCCGCGGAGACACCCGATTCTCCGAGGCGCCCCACGGCGACCTCGAGCAAAGGAGCCGAGACGTGACAGCATCCCTCTCTTCCACCGAGTCTGCGTCACCGCCGTCCGGCCCCGCGCTCCGCCGGAACGCGGTGGGCACGAGCGGGATCGTCTTCATCGTCATCTCCGCCGCCGCCCCGCTCACGATCGTCGCGGGCGTCGCACCGCTCGCGCTCCTGATCGGCGGCGTCTCCGCCCCGCTCGTGTACACGTTCGCGGGCGTGGTGCTGGCCGTCTTCGCGGTCGCCTTCATGGCGATGACGAAGTACGTCAAGGCGCTCGGCGGGTTCTACACGTACATCACCGAGGCGCTCGGCCGGGCCGTGGGCCTGGGTGCTTCCTTCGTCGCGCTCGTCTCCTACAACGCGCTGCAGATCGGCCTGTACGGGATGATGGGCGTCGCCGGCCACGACCTGCTCCTGGGCGCGTTCGGCATCGACGTGCCGTGGTGGGTGATCGCCGCAATCGGCATCGCCGCGGTGTTCCTCGTCGCCTGGCGCGGCATCGAGGTGGGCGCGCGCGTGCTCGGGGTGCTGCTGGTCGCGGAGACATTGATCCTCGTCGCCCTGGCCACGGCGATCCTCGTCACGGGTGGCGCGGCGGGCATCACCTTCGGCACGTTCGACCCGGCCAACATCTTCACCCCGGGCATGTTCGCTGTGCTCGGCATGGGCTTCGCCGCCTTCATGGGGTTCGAGTCGACCGCGCTCTACCGCGAAGAGGCCCGGGACGCCGACCGGACGATCCCCCGGGCAACCTACATCTCGGTCGTCTTCATGGCCCTGTTCTACGGGTTCATCATCTGGACCGTCGTCATCGGCATCGGGGAGGCGAACGTGTTCGCCGCCGCCGCCGAGGACACCGCGGGCCTCGTGTTCACGACGGCGGCCGGCTACCTCGGCGGCTGGGCGGAGCTGGTCATGTACGTGCTCATCCTCACGAGCGTGTACGCCTCGCAGCTCGCCTTCCACAACGCCATCAACCGGTACACGTTCTCCCTCGCCCGCGACGGCGTCCTGCCCCGCCGCCTCGGCCTGACCGACCGGAAGACGTCGTCGCCGGTCGCCGCGGGGACGCTGCAGACCGTGCTCGCCGTGGTGGTCGTCGCACTCTTCGCCGCGGTCGGCCTGGACCCCTACCTGCAGCTGCTGCTCTGGGTGAACAGCCCCGGCGTGCTGGGCATCGTCGCGCTGCAGGCGCTCACCTGCGTCGCCGTGGTGGTCTTCTTCGCCCGCCGCCGCGACCTGCCGCGGAAGTGGTACGTGATCCCGGCGGCCGTCGTGGCCGGGACCACGATGACCGGGATCATCGTGCTGCTGTGCGTCACCTTCGATCTGCTGACGGCGGCGGGCCCGGTCGTGAACGCCATCCTCATCGCCGTCACGCCGGCGACGTTCCTCGTGGGCGTCGTCCTCGCCCGCGTCTGGCGGCGGACCCGCCCGGACGTGTACGCCCGGGTCGGCGGCCACCGCGAGGAGCGCGTCGATGCCTGAGCCGAGCGATCTGCTGCTGCGCGCCGGCGGCGTGCTCACCCCGGCGGTGCTCGCCGGGCAGGTGGCTGCCACGCCCGGATTCGTGGCGGTGCGCGACGGGGTGATCGTGGGCGTCGGCGACATCACCGCCGCCGCCGGCTGGGCCGACCTCGCCCGCAGGGTCATCGATCTCGACGGTGCGACCGTCACGGCCGGCATCGTCGACGCGCACATCCACCCGATCGCGGGGATCTCCCTCACCCGGGGCGTCGACCTCAGCGCCGTGCGGACCCTGTCCGAGGCGCAGGACGCGCTCGCCGTGCACGCCGCGGCGAGCGAGGGCTGGGTGCTGGGGTGGGGCCTCGATCCCAACGTGTTCGGCGACGCACCCGCATCCGCCGCGGTGTTCGAGCGGGTGCCCGCGGACCGGCCCGGGTTCGTGATGCTCTTCGATGCGCACTCCGCGGTCGCCTCGCCCGCGGCGCTCGCCGTCGCGGGAGTCAGCGGGGACGAGCGGTTCGCCGACGCCTCCGCGATCGCGCTGGACGCGGACCGCCGGCCGACGGGGCTCCTCCTCGAGCTCGGCGCGGTGTCGCTCGTGCAGCGGCATGTGCCCGAGCTCACCGCCGAGGACCGGGTGCGCGCGCTCGACGGCATCCTCCACGGCATGGCGGCCGCCGGGATCACGTCCGGGCAGATGCTCGACCTGTTCGACCCGGACGCGTTCGACCTGCTCGAGGAGCTGGAGCGCCGGGGCGACCTGCCGATGCGGCTGCGGGTGTCCCCGATCGTGATGCCCGGCGCGACCGAGGAGGATCTCGAGGGCCTCCTCGCCCTGCAGGGCAGGCACGGCAGGCGCTGGCACGTGCAGGGCATCAAGCTGATGATCGACGGCACGGTCGACAACGGCACCGCCTGGCTGTTCGAACCCGACACGCTCGGCGAGTCGACCGCATCCCTCTGGCTCGACCCCGAGGAGTACGTCCGGGCGGTGCGGTTCTTCCACCACCGGGGCGTGCGCACCACGACGCACGCGATCGGCGACAAGGGCATCTGGTTCGTGGCCCGGACGCTCTCCGAGCTGCCGCCGGGCGGCCCCGGGCACCGCATCGAGCACATCGAGACGCTTCCCGACGAGGTGCTCGACCTCATCGTGTCGGCGGGGGTCGCGGCCAGCATGCAGCCGACGCACTGCACGCACTTCACCCGCGCCGACCACACCGACAACTGGTCGCGGCGGCTCGGCGACGAACGCGCAGACCGCGCGTGGCGGCTGCGCGACCTGCACGATCGCGGCGTGGTGGTCGCCCTCGGCTCGGACTGGCCGGTGGC
>JAEZSU010000185.1 GCA_023421635.1 Actinomycetes bacterium
GGCGAACAGCTCGTCGTGCGCCTGCGACCCGCGCCGGGTGGTGGTGACGAAGCCGTCGCCGACCTCCACGCCCTTGATGGCCTGGATGCCCATGAGGGCCTGGGCGAGCTTGGCGTCCAGACGCCGGTCCCACTGCACGTGCGAGCCGAGCCCGGGCGGCAGCCCGTAGGCGAGCACCTCCACGACGCCGCCGAGGGTGTCGCCGTCCTTCTTCGCGGCGTCGACCTCCTCGACCATGCGGGCGGAGGTGGCGGGGTCGAAGCAGCGCAGCGGATCTGCGTCGAGCACGGCGACATCGTCGGGCTGCGGGAGCGGGGCGTCCTCGGGCACCCGCACGGGGCCGATGGAGAGCGTGTGGCTGACGAGGCGGATGCCCAGCTCGGCGAGGAAGGCGCGGGCGAGGGTGCCGAGCGCGACGCGGGCGGCGGTCTCGCGGGCGCTCGCGCGCTCGAGGATCGGGCGCGCCTCGTCGAAGCCGTACTTCTGCATCCCGACGAGGTCGGCGTGGCCGGGCCGGGGACGCGTGAGCGGGGCGCCGCGGCCGCGGGACTTCTCGGTCAGCTCGACCGGCTCGGCGCTCATGACCTCGGTCCACTTGGGCCACTCGGTGTTGCCGATGCGCAGGGCGATGGGGCTGCCCAGGGTGAACCCGTGGCGCACGCCGGAGGAGATCGTCAGTTCGTCCTCTTCGAACTTCATCCGCGAGCCGCGACCGTACCCGAGCTTGCGGCGCGCGAGATCCGCCTGGATCGCGGCGCGGGAGACGGGGACGCCGGCGGGCATCCCCTCCATGATGGCGACGAGTTCGGGGCCGTGCGATTCGCCGGCAGTGAGCACGCGGAGCATTGCTCTAGTCTCCCATGTCCGGCCGGTCGCCCGTGCCGGGGCCGACCGCGGCGCGCATGGCCTCGAGGACGGCCGCTTCGTCGGCCAGCTCCGCGTCCGGGTCGCCGCCGACGAACACCCGCACCTGGAGCAGCGCCTGGTGCAGCAGCATCCCCAGGCCGTCCCATGCCGGCAACTCCGCCGCGGTCCACGCGGCGCCGAGCACGCTCGGCCAGTGACCGTACACGACATCCGAGAGCGCCCCGCCTGCGTCGGCGAGACGGGCGGCGGCCTCTGGCGCCACCTCGGCGCCGCCAGGGAGGGCAGCGACGGTCAGCGGGGCGGGTGCATAGGAGGGCGCATCGAACGACGTGCCCGAGACCGCGACGCCGAGTTCGTGGCCGAGCGCGGCGAACGCCTCCACCGCCTCGGGCCGGCGTGCCACGACCTGCACCCGGGTCGCGCCGAGCTCGGCGACCGACACCAGCGCGGAGGTCGCGGTCGCCCCGGCGCCCACGATGCGGACCCGGTCGACACCGTCGAAGCCGCGTTCGCGCAGTGCATCCGCGAGGCCCCCCACGTCGGTGTTGAACCCGTGCGGACCGTGCGGCCCGAGCAGGTAGGTGTTGACGGCGCGCGTGAGCTGCGCCCGCCGGTCGCGCCGCACGGCGTGCAGGAACGCGACGCCCTTCAGCGGCATGGTCAGCGACAGGCCGCGCCAGTGCGGACCGAGGGCAGCGAGCTCGGCGGGGAACGACGCCTCGTCGACCCGGTGCCGACCGTAGGACCAGTCGAGGCCGAGCGCCGCGTAGGCGGCGGCGTGCAGCTCGGGCGAGCGGCTGTGATCGATCGGATCGCCCCACACCGCCAGACGGACGGCGTTCAGCATCCGGAGTCCGGGTTCTCCTTGCACCACGAGCGCCACTGCGCGACGGCGGCCTCGTGCTCCGCGAGGGTGCTCGTGAACACGGTCTCGCCGGTGTCCAGGTTGACCGTGACGAAGTAGAGCCACGACCCGTCAGCGGGATGCATCGCCGCGTCGATCGCGGCGTCGCCGGGGTTCGCGATGGGACCGACCGGCAGGCCGTCGATCACGTAGGTGTTCCACGCGTTCGCGTCCTCGAGCGCCTCACGGGAGGAGGACACCGTCCCGTCGTGCATCTCCCCGTACCCGTACTGCGCGGTCGAGTCCATCTGCAGCCGCATCCCCTGATCCAAGCGGTTCTGGATGACGCGGGAGACCTTGAGGAAGTCCTCGGAGGTGCGCGCCTCGCGTTCGATGATCGACGCGATCGTCAGGATGCGCTGCCGGTCCGCGGCGGGGACGCCGGCCGCATCGAGCGACTGCACCGCACGGTCCACGTACGTGCGGATCACGTCCGCCGCGGTGACCGACGGGCCGAAGGTGTAGGTCGCCGGGAAGAGCCATCCCTCGAGCGAGGCGGCGTCGACGCCGAAGGCGGCAGGGTCGGATGCGGCGGCCTGGAGGTCGGCGAGCGGCATCCCGAGTGCGTCGGCGGTGCGCTCGAGCGTCTGCTCCGCCGTGAGCCCCTCGCGCAACTGCACCGTGTTCTCCAGCCGGTTGGCGGGATCCTCGAGCGCCGCGAGCGCGTCGGCCGCGGTCATCTTGAACTGCAGCCGGAAGACACCCGGCTGGAAATCCGGGTTCTGCCCGGTGGCGATGAGGTGGTCGTAGAACACCCGGTCGGTCATCGTGACGCCGGCGTTGAACAGGGTGGTCGAGATGGAGCGGCCGGTGTCGCCGGAGACGATCGTGATCGTCGTCTCCCCCTCGGCCATGCCGGGCTCGTAGTCCTGGGGTCCCTCCCACCCCATGAACTCCCGGATCTTGTCCTCGTAGGTGTTCCACACCCAGAGGCCGCCCGCCGCCGCCCCGCCCAGCAGTGCGAGCACGACGACGAG
>JAEZSU010000193.1 GCA_023421635.1 Actinomycetes bacterium
TCGGCTTCCTCGCCGCCCAGCTCGCGATCGCCGTCGGGGCGCGGGTGGTGGGGACCGCATCCGAACGCAACCACGACCTGCTGCGCTCGGTGGGGATCGAGCCCGTGGCGTACGGCGGCGACCTCGCGGCGCGGCTCGAGCCGTTCGGCCCCTTCACCGCCGTCTACGACTGCCACGGCCGCGACGCGCTGGACGCCGGCGTCGCCCTGGGCGTCCCGGTGTCGCGCATGGTCGCGATCGCGGCCTACGCCGCGATCGACGAACTGGGCGTGCACAACGTGGAGCGTGAGGCCCGCACGGCGGAGAACCTGGCCTGGATCGCCGAGGATGTCGCCGCGGGCCGCCTGGTCGCACCGGTCGCCGCGGTGTACCCGCTCGACGAGGTCGCGGCCGCTTTCGCCGCGATGGAGGGCGCGCACGCGCCCGGCAAGATCATCGTCACCGCCTGACGCACGACGGATGCGGCCGGAGGATCACGCATCCTCCGGCCGCATCGCGCATGTCGCGCCGGGTCAGGCCTTCCAGACCGTCTGCAGGTTGCAGAACTCCCGGATGCCGGCGGCCGCCAGCTCACGGCCCACGCCCGAGTCCTTCACGCCGCCGAACGGCAGCTCGGGGTACGAGACCGTCATGCCGTTGACGAACACGGCACCGGCATCGAGGTTCCGGATGAACCAGTCCTCCTCGTCGGCGTCCTGCGTCCACACCGCCGAGCTGAGGCCGAACGTGGTGCCGTTCGCGACCGCGAGCGCCTCCTCGCGGTCGGCGACGCGGTACACGGTCGCGACGGGGCCGAAGGCCTCCTCGAGGTGCAGCCGCATCGCCGGGGTGATGTCCGTCAGCACGGTCGGCTGGTAGAACCAGCCCGGCCGGTCCGGGGCGAAGCCGCCGGTGAGCACCGTGGCGCCCTTGGCGACCGCATCCGCCACCTGCTCGGCGAGCTCGTCGCGGCCGGACTCCGTGGCGAGCGGCCCGACGGCGGTCGCCTCGTCCATGGGATCGCCGACGGTGAGGGCGGCGACCTGCTCGGCGAACCGGCGGGTGAACTCGTCGAAGACGTCGGTGTGCACGATGAAGCGCTTGGCGGCGATGCACGACTGCCCGTTGTTCTGCGTGCGGGCAGTGACGGCGACGTCCACCGCGCGGGCGATGTCGGCCGAGGGCATCACCACGAACGGGTCGGACCCGCCGAGCTCGAGCACGACGTGCTTCACCTCGGAGCCCGCGATCGATGCGAGCGAGCGCCCGGCGGGCTCGGACCCGGTGAGCGTCGTCGCCTTCACCCGGGGGTCGCGGAGCACGCCCTCCACGCGGGATGCGGGGATGAGCAGCGTGTGGAACGCGCCCGCCGGGAAGCCCGCCCGCTCGAACAGCGTGTCGAGGTACAGCGCCGCCTGCGGCACGTTCGACGCGTGCTTGAGCAGCCCCGTGTTCCCGGCCATGAGCGCGGGCCCTGCGAAGCGGAGCACCTGCCAGAACGGGTAGTTCCACGGCATGACCGCCAGCACCACGCCGATCGGCGCGTAGCGGGTGCCGGCCGACGAGGCGCCCACGCTCGCCGGGTCGGCGAGCGGCTCGGGCGCGAGGAAGTCCTCGGCGTGGTCCGCGTAGAACCGCAGACCCTTCGCGCACTTGCGAACCTCCGCCCGTGCCGCGGCGATCGGGCGTCCCATCTCGAGCGTGATGAGGCGGGCGAGCTCCTCGACCTCGGCGTCCAGCAGATCGGCGGCGACCCGCATCCAGTCCGCGCGCTCGGCGAAGGATGTCGCCTTGAGCGCCGTGAAGGCGGCGTGTGCGGCGGCGATGCGGCGCTCGATCTCGGCGTCGTCGTGCGCCTCGAACTCCTGCTCGGTCCGACCGGTGGTCGGGTTGACGGTGGCGATGGGCATGGCGGGGCCTCCTCGTGGAGTGGCGGGACGTGGGCGAGCGTACGGCGCCCGGCGGGCCGTCGGCTATCGTCCCGGGCGATGGCTGCCATGGCCGCCGAGGCCGCCGTGTGGATCCCCGAACGAGCATCCGTTTCGCGAGCGCGTATCCGATCGGATGCTGACTGGCGAAACCGATACTCGTTCGGCCGGCCGGTCCGCACGACCGGCGCACCCGCTTCCGCCGATGCCAGCCATGGGCGGAAGCGGGTGTCGCGGGTTCGGACGCCGCCGCAGGATGGAGGCGCTGACAAAGGAGTTCCCATGCGTTTCGTCGATCTCTCGATGCCCCTCGATGACGTCGTCCCCGTCGACCCGCCGTTCCTGCGGCCGAAGATCGAGTACAAGGACCACCAGGCCGGTGCCCGCGACATGGAGGCCATGTACGGCATCCGCCGGGAGCAGCTGCTGGACGGCGAGGGGCTCGCGGCCGAGACCGTCACCATGACCACCCACGCGGGCACGCACGTCGACGCACCGTGGCACTACCACCCGACGATGAACAACGGCGAGAAGGCCTGGACGATCGACGAGGTGCCGCTGGACTGGTTCTTCCGCCCCGGCGTGAAGCTCGACCTCCGGCACCTGCCGAGCGGCCACCTCGTGACCCCGGCGGACATCGACGCCGAACTCGACCGCATCGGCTACCGGCTGCGTCCCTTCGACATCGTGCTCGCCCACACGGTCGCCTCCGCCGCATACGGCCGCGACGACTACATCGACACCGGGATCGGGTTCGGTCGGGAGGCGACGCTGCACCTCACCGGCCAGGGCGTGCGCGTGGTCGGCACCGACGCGTGGGGCTGGGACCTGCCCATCGTCGACAACCGCCGCGTGTTCGAGGAGACCGGCGACCCGTCCGTCGTCTGGGAGGGACACAAGGCCGGCGCCGAGGTCGGCTACTGC
The DNA here is from genome assembly GCA_023421635.1 of Actinomycetes bacterium. GTDB lineage: Bacteria > Actinomycetota > Actinomycetes > Actinomycetales > Microbacteriaceae > Microbacterium. Next base: position 2,832 of record JAEZSU010000193.1, read on the forward strand.
CAGATCGAGAAGCTCCAGAACCTCGAGAACGTGCCCGCCTTCGGCTTCACCGTCGCCTGCTTCCCCACGAAGGTGCGCGGCGCCTCCGCGGGCTGGACCCGCGCGGTCGCCATCTTCGACGAGTGATCCCGGCTCCGGCCGGCTCACCTCACCACCATCCGAGAAAGGACCCCACCATGGCCTTCGTCTGCAGCGCGACCTGGATCGCCAAGCCCGGACAGGCGGACACCGTCCGCGACGCCCTCGCCCAGCTCTCCCCGGCATCCCGCGAGGAGCCCGGCAACCTCTACTACCAGGCGTACCAGAGCCCGGACGAGCCCGGCGTCTTCCGCATCTTCGAGGTCTACGTCGACGAGGACGCCTTCAAGGCGCACGGCACCTACCCGCACTTCGAGCGGTGGGCGCTCGGCCAGGCCATCCCCGCCCTCGAGACGCGGCAGCGCGACTTCTACGAGACGCTGGACGTCTGAGATGTCGCAGTACGCCCGTTACGTCGAGGCGAACGGCGTCGTCCACACCGGGCGGCTCCGTCACGGTCGGCTGCAGGACATCCCCGGCGACCCGGACATCCTGGACCTGCTCGCTATGCCCGAGGCGAAGCGGCGCGATCTCGACCTGCGTGCGGGCAGGCAGCAGAAGCTCCCCGTGGCGGACGCGACCCTCGCCGTGCCCGTGCAGCCGCGGGCGATGCGCGACTTCCTCGTCTTCGAGGCGCACATCGCGGGTATGAAGAAGAGCGAGCCCGGCGAGGGCACGGTGCCGCCGCAGTGGTACGAGGCGCCCGCGTTCCTCTTCATGAACCCGTGGTCGGTCGTCCCGAGCGGCGCCGACATCCCGATGCCGCCCTTCACGAAGAAGCTCGACTTCGAGCTGGAGGTCGCGATGATCGTGAAGAACACGGTGCGCGACGTGCCGATCGAGGAGGCGCACGAGCACATCGCCGGGTTCTGCCTGCTCAACGACTGGAGCGCGCGGGACATCCAGGGCAACGAGATGCGCGTCGGCCTCGGCCCCAACAAGGGCAAGGACTTCGCCAACACGCTCGGCCCGTGGATCACGACGCCGGACGAACTCGAGCCGTACCGCGAGGGCGACCGCTACAACCTCGAGATGTCCGTCGCGGTCAACGGCGAGGTGGTCGGCACCGACAACCTGCGGAACATGTCGTGGTCGTTCGAGGAGATGCTCGTGCACGCCTCCCGCGACGCCTGGGTCGGCCGGGGCGACGTGCTCGCGACCGGCACCGCCTCGCAGGGCGCGTTGTCGGAGCGGTGGGCACGCGCCGGCGGCGACCTCGTCATCCCGCCGCTGCAGGTGGGCGACGTCGTCACCATGACCGTGCAGGGGCTCGGCACGATCGAGAACCGCATCGTCGAGACGCGCAGCCCCGGCCACACGGTGCCGCCCGCCCGCCGCACCTACGGCCCCGACCGCCTCTGACACGCCGCCCACCCCGCATCCGCCGCACCCGCACCCTCACCCTGATCCTCACCCCCCTGGCGACTCGCCTCAGATGTACGCAAACCGCGCCCGGATGCGTACAGAGAGGGCAAGTCGACCGGGGGTGAGGGCGGCGTGGGCGTGGGCGTCGGCGCGCGGCGGATGCGGGAGCGTGCGCGGGCGCGGATAAGCTGGCGGGGCGGGCACGAAGGGGGCTGAGACAGCATCATGGGCGATCTGCGCGGCATCGACATCAACCTCATCGTGGTCTTCGACGCCATCCTCACCGAGCGCAGCCTCACCCGCGCCG
>JAEZSU010000138.1 GCA_023421635.1 Actinomycetes bacterium
ATGTGATCGGTCGGCACCCCGTGCCGGTGGTGGTACGCCTGCCGGTACAGCTCGAGCTGCACCAACCGCTCGGCGCGCTCGGCGTCGGTCCGCGGGCTCCTGCCCGTCTTCCAGTCGACGATCTCGATCCGGTCGCCGCGCCGGTACACCGCGTCGAGCTTGCAGATCACGACGTGCTCGCGCCCGTCGAGCCCGGTATGACGGAAGTCGATCTCGGTCTCCACCTCCAGCGGACGCAGGTCCGCCCACTCCGAGGCGAGGAAGACGCGCTGGAGCCGGTCCAGCGTCGCGAGGTCGTCCTCGCCGACACCGGCGACCCCCTCGCCGCCCGTGTCGTCCCACAGGGTCTCATCGAGACCGGTGTACCCGGCGCCCACGCCCGCGCGCTCCTCCACCCACGCGTGGAAGAGCGTGCCCACCCTGGTCTGCCGGTACGGCCGCTCAGGAAGCGGGCGGGCACGCCGGGCGACGGCCCCGGCGTAATCGGCGACGAAGTCCTTCACCTGGGACGCCGGGATGCGCACCGGCGCTTCGCCGGCCTGGCCTGCGCGCTGCGCCGCCCGCTCGGCCAGGAGCAGCGCCAGGTCCCGGTCCGGCTCGGCCGGAGGGGCCGCCTGCGCGGCACGGACCGCGGCCGCAGCCGACTCGACCGGTGCCCGGCGGGCGCCCAGCGGGTCCAGCGGCCACGTCAGCATCCGCCGCCTGCCCTCGAACGGGTTCTCCCCCGGGTCCTCGTCCGGGAGGGGGATCCCGAGCGCGTCCGTCATCTCCCGGAGGAACCGGCTGGGCGGCCTCGGCGTCTTGCCGCCCGACCACGGCGACGCGCTCAGCAGCAGCCGGTCCCGCGCCCGTGTGACGGCGACGTAGGCCAGGCGACGGTCCTCCTCGCGGGCGCGGTCGCGGTTCGCGGCGACGAACGCCTGCATCGCCGCCATGAGATCCTGCTGGGTCTCGGCCGCCTCCCATGCGAATTCGGGCAGCCAGGCCGCGTCACCGCGGAACGGTGAAGGCAGCACACCGAAGGCGAGCCATCCCTTGCTGTCCCGTGGCGCCGTGGGCAGCTCGTCCTCCACGAGCCGGACGACGGCGACCGCATCCCATTCGAGCCCCTTCGAGCCGTGGATGGTGAGCAGTTGCACCACGTCGTCCTCGGGCGGTTCCGTGCGCGGTGCGAACTCGTCGAGCTTCTCGGCATGGTCGAGCCAGGCGAGCAGACTCGACAGGGTGCCGCGTTCGTCGGCGGCGAGGAAGGCGTGCACCTCATCCTGGAAGGCCCGCAGCTGCGCGGCGGCGATGCGAGCGGGTCCCCGGGTCTCGTTCGCGGCGAGTTCGATGTCGAGCCGCAGCTCCGCCTCGACGAGCCGGATGAGTTCGGGGATGGGCAGGCCGGCCGCCCGGCGGAGGCCGGCGAGCACGGCGCCCGCGTCGCGGAGGCGGTGGAGCCCCGCTGCGGTGAACGCCTCGAGCGAGGGGTGGTCGTCGCCGCGGCGGAGCACGAGCTCCAGCGCGTCCGAGAGCGAGGCACCCTCGCCGTCCTGACCGGTCCGGCGGGCGAGCCGGGCGAGCGCACCGAGGTCGGCGAGGCCGATCGACCAGCGGGGGCCCGCGAGCAGCCGGATGAGGGCCGACCCCGCATCCGGGTCGGAGATGACCCGCAGGGCGCTCACGACATCGACCACCTCTGGCGTGGACAGCAGCCCGCCGAGTCCCAGGATGCGGTGCGGGATGCCGCGGCGCCCGAGCGCGTCGGCGAAGCGCACCATGTGCCGCTTGCTGCGGAACAGGACGGCGCCGGTCGTGCCCTCCCCCGCCCGCGCCCGGTCTGCCCGTACCTGTGCGAACCAGGCGGCGACCCGGTCGGCTTCCTCGTCGACGTCCCGTCCGAGCGCCACCTCGACGAGACCCGCGGGGGCGTCGGGTCGCGGGCGCAGCGCCCCCACCTGCACCGGAGCGGATGCGGCGAGCGGTGCGAGCACGGCGTTCGCCGCCACGAGCACCCGGTCGGCGTTGCGCCAACTCGTGAGGAGCGAGAACAGGCGGTGGGGGCTACGGGGCGCGAACGCGCGCGGGAAATCGCCGAGATTCCCCGCGCTCGCCCCCCGCCAGCCGTAGATCGATTGATGCGGATCGCCGACGGCCATGACGGCGGAGTCGGCGAACACCGCGGCGAGCAGATCGGTCTGCACGACCGAGGTGTCCTGGTACTCGTCCAGGAGCACGACCCGATACCGCGCCCGCAGGTCGGCGGCGACCGCGGGGTCGGATCGGACCGCCTGCAGGGCGCCGGCGACCTGGTCGGAGAAGTCGAGGACGGCGAGACGCTGCTTCCGCGCCGCGTACTCCCGGGCGAGGTCGGTCAGCAGCGGCAGCGCCGCCAGCCGTTCGGCCGCCGTCGCGACGTCCTTGTACACGACCGTGCGCCGGTTCTCGCTCGGCCGCTCCAGCACCTGCTGGAACCGTTCGCCGAACGCGGCCAGCGCGTCCAGGTCCACGAGGTTGTCGACGCCGTCCCGCGCGATGCGCAGCGCCGCGTCGACGATCGTCCGCACGGACTCGGGGCGTTCCTCCAGCCGGGGGTCGTCGGATTCGAGCACGACGCGACGCATGAGCAGCCACGCCGCCGACTCCGACAGCACAGCGGCCTCGGGATCACGGCCGAGCCGCACCGCGTGCTCGCGGACGATCGCGTCGGCGAACCCGTTGTAGGTGGCGATGTGCGGCCGGTCGACGAGGTCGTCCGCGCCCGGGTCGGTGGCGGCACCGGCCGGGTACCGCCGCGCGAGGGCGTCGAGCGCCCGCAGGCGGGTCGCCTCGTCGCCGGCACGCTCGGCCTGGCCGAACACCGCGAGCGCGCCGCCGGCGTGCAGCTCGTCGAGCACCGGGACCAGGCCCGCGCGTTCGATGTCTGCCAGCCGTGCCAGCCTGCGCCGCACCCGTTCGGCGAGTTCGCCGGCGGCCTTCCGCGTGAAGGTGAGACCCAGCACCTCGTCGCGCCGGACGAACCCGTTCGCGACGAGCCACACCACCCTGCCCGCCATGGTCTCGGTCTTCCCGCTGCCGGCACCGGCGACCACGAGCGCGGGGGCGAACGGGGCCTCGATCACCGCCGCCTGCTCCGCGGTGGGCGGGAACTGTCCGAGGGCTGCCGCGAGCGCAGCGGCGGAGACGACCGGGGTGGTGCGAACGCTGCCCGGGTCGACGTCCAGTTCGATGGTCATGACGCGCTCACCGCGCCGATCGTGTGGATGCGGCACACGCCGTACGAGTGCTCGTCCCGGCAGTGCACCTCGACGGGGGCGAGGAAGCTCGTCCCGCGCATGATCTCGACGCTGCCGCGCACGCGGTCGAGGAACGCCTCCGTGCGCTCCCGGTCGAACGGCGCCTGCGCGGGCTCCGCGTACTCAGCCTTGGCAGAGGTGGGTGCGAGCACGAGCAGCTTGGCCCCGCCGGCGGGGAGGCCCGCCGTCGCGGGGAGCGCGCCCTCGGCGTGCGCGAGCTGGTAGGCGGCGAGCTGCGGGTGGTCGGCGACCTTCGCATCGGTCTGCGGCTCCCGCTTCCCCGTCTTCATGTCGACGATGACGACCTTCCCCTCCGCGGTGCGCTCGACCCGGTCGATGTACCCGCTGAGGACCGCCTGCCCCTCGGCGCCGTCGCCGAGCGGCACCGGGACTTCGAAGTGCGGCTCGGCGCCGAGCAGCGTGCCGCCGGACGCCTCGAAGGCGCGCAGGTACCGGTGCAGCCGCCGGACGAGCTCACGGGCACGGGCGCGCTCTGCGCGCTCCCGCCACGGCGAGTCGAACTCGAGCTCGCCCCAGCGACGTTCCACCGCATCCCACAGCCGCTGCTCGTCACCGTCGGCGACCGTCTCCAGCGCGTGGTGGATGAGCGTGCCGATCCCGGCGGTGGTGCCGCCCGGGTCACCGCCGAGGTCGCTGATCACCCAGTTCAGCTGGCACTCCTCGAGGTCGTGCAGGCGCGACGGCGACACCCGCACCGGCTCGCGGGCGGGGTCGTGCAGGGGCGCGGTCGAGCTGGGAGCGCGCACGCCGTACCAGTCCTCCGGGTCGGCCCCGGGGACGTCGGCCGCGGCCAGGAGCGCCAGCTGCTGCGCGG
>JAEZSU010000144.1 GCA_023421635.1 Actinomycetes bacterium
GCGTGGATCATGAGGTTGTCGCCGGGCGCCTGCAGGATCGTCACGGCGGTGCCGGCGATCCGGGCGCCGTCCTGGACGGGGCGGATGCCGGGTCCCACGAGACCGGTCCGGCCCATCGCCTCGTGCACCGTGGCGACACCGTGCACCGCGAGCGCGTCGGCCGTGGCCGCATCCGCCCGGGCGATGTCGGTGACGATCACGGGCTGGTTCATGCCAGCACCCCGGTGACCTGCGGGTAGTACCGCTCGTACGCCTCGCCCATGGTGTCGTGCGCGAGCCCGAGGTTCGGGCCGGCGTTGCGCTTGACCTGCACGCCGCGGCGCACCGCGAGGTCGGTGTAGTACGACCACATGTGCTTCTGGGCGGGCAGGCACTCCATGGCGGCACGCTTGCGGGGGAACGCCTCGGTGATGTCCAGCAGCACGTTCGGCTTGAAGTCGCTCTGCTCGCTCTGGTGCGGCTCGAAGAAGAAGACCGGCGGCGCGCCGATGATCTCGTCCTTGGTCGGGTACGTGCCGTCGGAGTTCGCGACGCCGATCGCCTGTGCGAGCACGCGCGCCTCGAGCGCCATCCGCGCGGCGGCCGGGTGGTCGCCGTTGTACGGGTCGTGCAGCGGGTGCGTGAGCACGACGGTCGGCTGCACACGGCGGTACACGTCCACGAGCTTCGCGACGGCCTCGGGGGTCTCGCGCAGCGGGTAGTCGCCGAGGTCGAGGAACTCGATGTCGGCGCCGAGCGCGGATGCGGCCGCCTCGGCCTCCGCGCGACGGATGGCCTTGATCTCGTCGAGGCTCTTGCCCGCGAGCCACTGGCTGGCGGATTCCCCGCGCTCGCCGTAGGAGAGGCACACGACCGTCGCCCGCTCGCCCCGCAGCGCGGCCGCGGCGATCGCGCCACCCGCCCGCCACACGAAGTCGCCGGCGTGCGCGCTCACGACGAGCAGGGAAGCAGTGGTCTCGGGCATGTGTCCTCCTCGGGGAACGGTGGGCATGCGTCCGGAGCATCAGCGAACCACACGCGCGAACGATTGGTCAAGAAATTGTCGACAATCCCTGCCATGTGGTCCCGCCCGGAATCCGACGTTGACATCGACCGCTTCAAAAGTCACTATCGACGTAGGGAAACCGGACGGTTCCCGTTCACGTCGCGACGAGGAAGTCGAGGGCCGCTCATGGCACGCAGCTTGCAGGATCTGATGGATGAGAGGGGCAGTGTCGTCCAGATGCTGCGCGACTCGCAGCTGGGCACGTACATCTACCCGGTGGTGCCCGCCGAGTTCAGCAACTGGCGCCGCGAGCAGAAGGCGTGGCGCCACACCGCGGTGCTCTACGACCAGACGCACCACATGGTCAACTTCTTCGTGTCGGGTCCCGACGCGCTCCGGCTGCTGAGTGACACGGGCATCAACTCGTTCGCGAACTTCCCGGTCGACACGGCCAAGCAGTTCGTCCCCACCGCCTCCAACGGCGGCGTCATCGGCGACGGCATCCTCTTCCGCGAGGGTGAGCTGGACTACGTCTACGTCGGCCGCGCGCCCGGCGCGAACTGGCTGCAGTTCCACGCCGAGACCGGCGGCTACGACGTCGAGTTCCGCTACGACGACCGTTCGCCCTCGCGCCCGTACGGCAAGGCCGTCAACCGCGAGTACTACCGCTTCCAGATCCAGGGCCCGCGCGCGTGGGACATCATCGAGAAGCTCAACGGCGGCACGCTGGAGAAGGTCCGCTTCTTCCACATGGGCCACATCACCATCGCCGGCCAGCAGGTGCGCACGCTCCGCCACGGCATGGCCGGTGCCCCGGGCCTCGAGCTGTGGGGACCCTACGAGCAGCACGAGCTCATCCGCAACGCGATCCTCGAGGCGGGCGCCGAGTTCGGCATCGAGCCCTGCGGGTCGCGCGCCTACTCCTCGAACACGCTCGAGTCGGGCTGGATCCCCTCGCCCCTCCCCGCCATCTACACCGGCGAGGCTGAGCGGGCGTACCGCGAGTGGCTTCCCGCCACGAGCTACGAGGCCATCAACGCGCTCGCAGGTTCCTTCGTCTCCGACGACATCTCGGACTACTACCTCAACCCGTGGGAGCTCGGCTACGGCTCGTTCGTGAAGTTCGACCACGACTTCATCGGTCGCGACGCCCTCGAGCAGATCGACCCCGCCGCCCAGCGCAAGAAGGTCACGCTGGCCTGGAACGACGAGGACCTGACGAAGGTGCTCGCGAGCGTGCTGGACCGCGAGGGCCCCGGCTACCAGTTCTTCGACCTGCCGAACGCGAACTACGGCTCCTCGAACTACGACGCCGTGCTCGACGCGGACGGCAAGACCGTCGGCCTGTCGCTGTTCACCGGCGTCACCGCCAACGAGAAGCGCGGCCTGTCGCTGGCCACGGTCGATGCCGATGTGCCGGTGGGCGCTGAGGTGCGCGTGGTCTGGGGCGAGCCGGACGGCGGCTCGGGCAAGACCACGGTCGAGCCGCACGAGCAGATCGCGATCCGCGCCGTCGTGAGCCCGGTCCCGTACGCCGAGACCGCACGCACCGAGTACCAGGGCGGCTGGCGCACCGGCGCGACCGTCGCCGGCTGAGTCCGTCGCCGCGGGAGACCGCATCCGCTCCCCAGGCCTGCGTGCCGGTGGAGGGATGCGGTCTCCTTCGCCGTTCAGCCCCGGTGCGCGTCGAGCTCGCCGTGGATGACCTGGAACCGCCCCGACGACCCGCGGACGGCGCGCGCGACCGTCGCGAACAGCCAGTCCAGCGCCGCGGCGTGCTGCGTCGTGGAGCGGCGGTAGAGGCTCACCTGCACCGGCGGCATCTCGAAGGGGAGCGGCTCGACCGTCAGCGGCCACGTGCGCGCCCACCCCGCCGCGATCGAGTCCGGCATGGTCGCGACGAGGTCGTGCCCGGTCGTGAGCAGCGGCGGGAGCGAGGCGAACTGGTTCAGCGCGACGCGCGGCTCGAGCTCGACGCCGTGCTGGCGCAACGCATGCGCCAGCAGGGGCGCCCCGGAATCGCCCGTCACCACCACGTGTGCGGCGGCGGCGTACTCGGCGAGCGACATGCCGCTGCCTGCCAGCGGATGCCGCGCCGACATCACGACGCCGTAGGGCTGCGACTTCAGCACCACCCGGTCGAAGCGGCCGGGCACCGGTGACGGCGTGATCGCCAGGTCCACCGTGCCCTGGCCGAGCCAGTCCGGCAGCGCGGCGGTGTCCATGGGCACGACCTCGATCCGCATCGCGGGCGCGTGCGCGCGCACCGCGCCCACGATCGCGGGCAGCCACCCGATCTCGCCGAGCTCGGACATCGCGATCCGGAACAGCCGGTCGGATGCGGACGGTTCGAACCGGTGGACCGAGTCGAGGGTGCGGTCCACCGCCGACACCGCCTCGCGGAAACCCGGGTACACCGAGGCGGCGAGCGGGGTGGGGGCCATGTGCCGGCCGGCGCGGATGAAGAGCGGGTCGTCGAGCTCGCGGCGCAGGCGCCCGAGCGCCTGGCTCACCGCGGGCTGGGTCACGTAGAGCCGTGCCGCAGCGGCGGTGAGGCTGCGGGTCTCGGCGATCGCGACGAACACCCGGATGAGGTTCAGATCCACGGCATCCCCCTCACGCATCCTTGCGCGTCCATAAGCATTGATTATGGCGCGGCGGGGTCGGGATAGGCCGGACTTTCCTACGCTGAGGGCACCACGAACGAAGGAGTTCCCATGGTCGAGTCCGCCGCCGACGCCATCGCACGCGCCGGAAGCCCCGTCGAACTGCTGCGCAACGCGCAGGCCCGGCCCACCATCTTCCCGGTCACCCCGGAGTTCTCGAACTGGCGCAGCGAACAGCGGGCGTGGCGCGAGGGTGTGGCGCTGCTCGATCAGTCGCACCACATGACCGACCTGTTCATCTCCGGTCCCGACGCCCTGCGGCTCCTTCGCGACACCGGGGTGAACAGCTTCGCGACCTTCCCCGTCGACGCGGCCAAGCAGTTCGTCGCGGTGAACGACGAGGGATTCCTCATCGGCGACGCGATCCTGTTCCATCTCGAGGAGGACCGCTACGACCTCGTCGGCTGGTTCATGGTGCTCGACTGGGTGCAGTTCATCGGCGAGACCGGCGACTACGACGTGACCTTCGAGCGTGACGCGAACTCGCTCATGCGCGATCCCGGCCGCGACCCGGCGCTGTACCGCTACGAGCTGCAGGGCCCGCACGCGCTCGCCCTCATGGAGCGGGTCACCGGTGCACCGGTGCCGCCCACCCGCTTCTTCGGCATGACGAGGTTCGAGATCGCGGGCGTCGAGGTGCGCTCGCTGCGCCACGGCATGGCCGGGCAGCCGGGGTTCGAGCTGTTCGGCCCATGGGCCGACGGCAAGCGGGTGCGCGACGCGCTGCTCGCGGCGGGCGAGGAGTTCGGCCTCGTGCTGGTCGGCGCCAAGGCCTACTCGTCGGCCAACCTGGAATCCGCATGGGTGCCCTCACCGCTCCCGGCGATCTTCACCGGGGCCCGCGCCGCCGCGTACCTCGCGTGGCTCCCCGCCGCCCGCCTCGGCTCGCTCGCCGGCAGCTTCGCCTCCGACGAGATCGAGGACTACTACCTGACCCCGGCAGACCTCGGGTACATCCGCACCGTCGCGTTCGACCACGACTTCATCGGCCGTGCCGCGCTCGAGGCCGCGCAGGGCGCCGACGGGCCCCGCCGCCGCAAGGTCACCCTCGTGTGGTCGCCCGACGACGTCGCCGCCGCGCAGCGTTCGCTGTACGAGCCGGGGGAACCGGCGAAGTACATCGACTTCCCGAAGGCCCGGTACGGCGTCTATCAGGTCGACCGGGTCGAGCTCGACGGCGCGCTGGTCGGCATCTCGCACGACTGCGGGTACGTCACGAACGAGCAGGCGTTCCTGTCGCTGGCGAGCATCGACGAGTCGGTGCCCGAGGGCGCCGAGGTCGAGGTGGTCTGGGGCGAGGAACCGAACTCGCGAAAGCCCGCGGTGGAACCGCACCGGCAGGTGCGTATCCGTGCCACGGTCGCGCCCGCGCCGTTCTCACGGTTCGCCCGTGAGCAGTACCGCAAGGGCTGACCGGCCGCGTACCAAGGTGAGACGGCGCCCGTCGCCGGTCGCGGGATCCGGTTATCCTGCGACCGGGCGACGGCGCCCGGCAGCGAAGGAGCTCACATGCGTGCACGGTATTCGGATGTCTGGCAGGCCGTGGCGGAGCGCGTGCCCGACCGCGAGGCGATCGTCGCCGCCGACGGCTCGCGCCGGACGTACGCCGAACTGATCGCCGAGGCCGGGGCGTTCGCCCGCACCCTGACCGGGCACGGCGTGGGGGCCGGCGACCGGGTCGCCATCCTCCTGCACAACCGGCCCGAATTCCTCATCGCGTTCTTCGCGTGCCTCGCGCTCGGCGCGGTCCCGGTGCCGATGAACTTCCGCTTCCGGGTGGGCGAGCTCACCGAGCTGCTCGACGACTCCGACAGCGCCGTGCTGCTGTACGCCGATGCCGCGGCCGAGACGGCGGTGGCCGCCGCGGGTGCGGCCCGCCGCCGGCCGCTGACCGTCCGCATCCCGGAGGGTGACGGGGGCGGCCCCGGCGACCTGTCGTGGCAGGGGGCCGTGGCGGAACCCGGTGCGCTGACCGCAGCCGCGCCGGCGGGCGGCGAGCTGTGGATCTACACCGGGGGGACGACCGGCCGGCCGAAGGCGGTCCGGTGGAGCGTCGAGGACATGTTCGAGGCGCAGATGGTGCCGACCTACACGATGGCGGGACTCGACTTCCCGGGCACCGTCGCGGCCGCAGCCGACCTGGCCGCCGACCCGGCGACGCCCCGGGTGGTCACCCTCCCGCTCGCGCCGTTCATGCACGGCACGGCCCTCACCACCTCGATGAACACCTTCACGCTCGGCGGCACGGTGCTCACCACCTCGGCCGTCGCGTTCGACCCGGATGCCGCGCTCGACCTGGCGAACCGCGAGGGCGCGACGCGCATGGTCGTCGCGGGCGACGCGATCGTGCTGCCGCTGGCGGACGCCGCCGACCGGTCCGGCGCGGCACTGCCGACCGTCCGCATCGTGCAGAGCTCGGGGATGCGGTTCAGCCCCGAGGCGAAACGGCGGCTGCACGGCCTGGGGGACCTCACGATCTTCGACATGCTCGCCTCGACCGAGGGGGGCGTGTTCGCCGTCACCGAGACCCGCGGGGCGGACGACCTGCCCGGCAGACCGCGGCTCATGCCGACTGCCGCCGTGCTCGACGCGGACCGGCGCGAGGTGCAGCATCGCGTGGGCGCCATGGGCATCCTGGCGCAGCGCGGCGCGCTTCCGCTGGGCTACCACGGCGACGAGCAGAAGACCCTCGAGACGTTCCCGGTGATCGACGGCATCCGTCACGTCGTGCCGGGGGACTGGGTGCGGGTGCTCGAGGACGGGTGCATCGAGCTGCTCGGCCGGGGCAGCGGCGTCATCAACACCGGCGGCGAGAAGGTGTACCCGCAGGAGGTCGAGGACGCGCTGCTGTCCCACCCCGGCGTCTCGGATGCGGCGGTGCTGGGCCTGCCCGATCCGCGGTTCGGCGAGATCGTGACCGCGGTCGTCGCGCGCCAGGACCCGGCGCTGACCGCCGAGGCGCTCGCCGCGCACGTCGGCGCGCTCCTGGCCGGCTACAAGAAGCCGCGCCGGATCGTCTTCCGCGACTCGCTCGAACGCACGCCGACCGGCAAGGTGCCGCTCGCGCGTCTCCGGGACGAGCTCGCCGGCGCGGGTCCCGCCTGACGCGTCAGCGCTCGGCGAGGATGCGGCGGTACCACTCGATCGTCGCGCGCGTCATGTCCGCGTGCTGACCGCTCGCCTCGAGCGCGGCCAGCGCATCGCGCATCTCGCGTTCGCGCCGCTCGATGTGGGCGTGGGTGCCGGTGACGAGGTGGTCCACCTTCGCCGCGCCGTCGGCGCCGAACTCCGCCGCCATCTGCCCGCGCAGCCATTCCTCGGCGCCGACCGCGCTCGCCGCGCGGAGCCCCTCGATCACCACGGCCGCGATCCCCTTCATGAACACGCTCCGCAGCAGCTTCAACTGGGCGGCGTCGCCCGCCGGGCCCGGGAGCAGTTCCACCGGTGCGCCGAACGGACGCAGCAGCGCCGCCGTCCGCGCGGCGCCCTCGCCGCTCGCGAGGAGCGGGGTGCGCT
>JAEZSU010000349.1 GCA_023421635.1 Actinomycetes bacterium
CGGCGCGCGTCGTTGAGGGCGTCGACGAGGACGGCGACGGCCGCGTCACGCCCGGTGCCGGTGACGGCGCCGTTCTCGATCTCCTCGAGCGCCACGAGGTCGGCGCCGAGTCCGTTGATCGCGGCGACGATCTTCGCCTGCTGCCGCTCGAGGTTGGCCCGGTCGGCGGCGCCCCGTACCCCCGGTCCCCCGGTGCAGGTGTTCACCGTGATGTGGTTGCCGGCGCGGTCATCGTAGAACGTGCACGAGGCGCCTGCGCCGACCGCATCCGCGCCCGTGGTGGAGAAGAAGTTGAGCACGTTGAACCCGGCGATCCGCACGTCCCCGCCGACGTCGGCGGGCGCGGCGCTGCGGGTGTCCGCGAAGGTCGCCGGCTGCGTGTCGTCGGCGTTCGCGGCGGTGAGATGGCCGGTCGGCTGCAGGGTCCACACGTCGTTCCGGTGCTCCAGGATGACCGGGCGGGTGAACGTGACCGGTGCGCCCACGCGCACCGGTGCGTCGGCGGACAGGTACGGCAGGGGGATCGAGGTGTTGGCCCGGGACGTGTAGTTCAGCGAGGCTCCGTCGTCGAGGGTGACCGCCCGTGCGGCGTTGTCTGCGACGACCGCGTCGGATGCGGCGGAGCGGGGTGCGGCGACGTCGGTCGGGCTGCGGAGCGGCGTCGTGCCTGCGGCGAGTCCGATCGTGCCGTACCGGTTGGTGTCGTAGGTGTCGGTGACGGTGAAGGCGCCGGCGGGGGCGAGCAGCATCCCTTCGAGCGCCTCCCGCTCCGCCTCGGTCGCGGGCCAGCCGGTCGCCGTGGGGGTCACCGCGGGGGCGTCCTCGTCGAGCACGGTGACGTCCGCCGCGGTGGGGCTCAGCTGGGTCGTGCCGTTGTACTCGGACACCGGTCCGGTCACCTGCACGTGGTCGCCGACGGCGACGCGGGCGACGGCCGAGGAGCCGTACACGAACACGGCGTCGGAGGCACCCGGGGTGGCGTCGACGTCGCCGCCGGTGCCCGCCGTCTGCAGGAAGAACCCGTTGAGGCCGCCGGTGGGGTACGCGGCGGTGACGACGCCGCGGGTCGTCACGGTCTGCCCGGCGAGCGGGCTCGTGTCCCCCGTGCCCTGGATCTGCGCGATCGGGGTGACGCCGTCGTCGGCGGCTGCCGCGGCATCCGTGTCCGTCTGCGCGGGCTTCTCGGCTGGAGGCTCCGCGGCGGGTGCCGGCGCCGACGCCTGCGGAGAGGGCGCGGTCGTGACGGTCAGGTCGGTGCCGTTGTCGTCGGTGTCCGCGAAGCCGGTGCGCACGAGCGCCCCGCCCGCGGGGTTCGGCGCGGGGCGGGTCTCCGCGACGTCCACGGCGCCGTAGCCGATGAGATCGACGATGTGCGGCACGCCGACGGCGGACGCCGGCGGTACGACCGGGGTGGCGGTGTCGGCGACCCACAGCACGCCGGCGGACCCGGAGGGGAGGATGCCGTCGCCCTGCAGGTCGGCGGTCACCGGGAGCGGCTGTCGCCCGCCGCCGTCGCCCGGCAGCGCGACGAGGTAGTGGTCGCCCGCTGCCACGGTCCCCGAGAGCGCCTGGACGGCGATGTCCGTGCCGCTCGCCGGACGGTACTGCAGCGACCAGCCGTCCAGTGCCTGATCCGCGCCGCCGGCGTTGTACAGCTCCACGTACCGCTGCGTGTACAGCGCGTCCGCACCGCCGTCGACGAACGCCTCGTTGATGACGATGTCGGGACCGGGGTCGGCCGTCGCGGAAAACGGGACCGACAACGACGCGACGAGCGCGACGCCGACACCGGCGGCGAGGAGGGGCAACGGGCGCACGGAGGTGCTGGACATGAGTCTCCTGGTGATTCCGGGGGGAGGAACGCTCCGAGGCTAGGAGGCGCGGGGGTCCCGGTCGTGAGACGCTCGTGTCGATCGCGTGAACAGCGCGGGAGAGTTCTCTCATCCGCCGCGCCGTGACGCACGAAGGCCCCCGGATGCCGGAGCATCCAGGGGCCTTCGACGCGTCAGAAGACTTACTTGAGGGTGACGGTGGCGCCGGCCTCTTCCAGAGCGGCCTTGGCCTTCTCCGCGGTCTCCTTGTTGGCGCCCTCGAGGACGGCCTTGGGGGCACCGTCGACGACACCCTTGGCCTCGCCGAGGCCGAGCGAGGTGAGCTCGCGGACGACCTTGATGACCTGGATCTTCTTGTCGCCGGCAGCCTCGAGGATGACGTCGAACGAGTCCTTCTCCTCCTCGGCAGCGGCCTCGCCGGCACCGCCGGCGGCGCCTGCGACGGCGACGGGGGCAGCAGCGGTGACCTCGAACTTCTCCTCGAACGCCTTCACGAACTCGCTGAGCTCGACGAGGGTCAGGCCGGCAAACTGCTCGAGCAGCTCCTCAGTGGTGAGCTTCGCCATGATGTATCTCCTAGATAGATGGGGTTTGTGGGGATCGGGGGTCGCCGGACGCTTACGCGGCCTCGGCGCCTTCCAGCTTTTCGCGAAGCGCGTCGATGGTGGCCGCGGCCTTGCCCATCGTCGCCTTCATCATGCCCGCAGCCTTCGCAAGCAGAACCTCGCGGCTCTCGAGCGAGGCGTACTTGTTGACCTCGTCGGCAGTGAGGGCGTTGCCCTCGAAGATGCCGCCCTTGATCACGAGAAGCGGGTTGGCCTTGGCGAAGTCACGCAGGGCCTTCGCGGTGGCGACGAAGTCGCCGTGCACGAACGCGACGGCCGACGGACCCTTGAGGTCCTCGTCCAGCGCCGTGATCCCCGCGTTGTTCGCGGCGATCTTGGTCAGCGTGTTCTTCACCACGGCGTACTGCGCGTCCTGACGGATGCTGTTGCGCAGCTGCTTGAGCTGGGCAACCGTCAGACCGCGGTACTCGGTCAGCAGGACGGCGTTCGAGTTCTCGAAGTTCTTCGTGAGCTCGGCGACCGATGCATCCTTCTGCGCCATGGTCACTCCTTGGTGTGTACGAGGCGCTCCGCGGTGGCGGGGCGCCGGCCTCGACCAGGTCGGTCCGGGAATGAGAAAAGCTCCGGCGCATGCGCACGGAGCTTCGGGACCGGTTGAACCGGGGAGAATCCTTCGTACACCTGCGCGGGCCCCTGCATCCACAGAGCTTCGATCGCCACGCGTTCGCACGCACGACGATGACCAACGGTCTTCGGCTTGCCTCCATGCTACCCCGCCCGGGGGCATCCCCCAAATCCCGCCGCCGACGGACACGGGCGGGGTGTCGGTCGAGGGCTCCGCGGCACGCGGCGTACCCTCGGAGGGTGACCCCGGAACTCGCCGCCCGCATCGTCGCGGACTCCAGCGACCGGGTCGCGTGGCTGCGGGCCCGCTCCCGCGGCATCACCGCCACCGACGTGGCGAGCCTCACCAGCGAGCGCGCGATCGCGCGGGCCGCGGACGCCAAACTCGGCGGCGGACCGCGCTTCTCCGGCAACGCCTACACCGACCACGGTCGGCGCCGCGAACCGGCCATCGCGGCCGGGGGCGCGGCGACCCACGGCATCCATCCGTCCTCTGCGCTCTTCCACGCCACCGCCGAGAAGCGCCACCTGGCCACCCCCGACGGCATCGCGGTCGACGGTGATGGCCGGATCCTGCTCGCCGAGATCAAGACGACGAACAAGGCCTGGCGCTCGATCCCCCGCGGCTACCTGCGGCAGGTGTGGTGGCAGCAGTACGTGCTCGGGGCGGAGCGCACACTCGTGACCTGGGAGCAGCACGACGGCTTCGTGCCCGTCGACGACGAGCCCCGGTGCGCGTGGGTCGACCGGGACGAGGCCGAGATCGCCAGGCTCGTCGGCCTGGCCACCGCACTCATCGACGAGCTCTATCGCCGCACCCAGGTGCACCGCCGCCCCGCCGCGGCGCCGCCGGTGCTCGCCGCCGCATCCTCGCCCGCGCCGCCGCGCGACGCGTATCGCGCGCTCGCCCTCGCCGGCGACTGACGCGCGTCTCCCTCTCCCCTCCCCGACTCCACTCCCCCCAGGGT
>JAEZSU010000036.1 GCA_023421635.1 Actinomycetes bacterium
CGACGGGTCGCTCGCCCGGACGAACCACGACATCGTCGCGGCCGTCGCCAAGGTCGTGGAGGTCTTCGGACGCCGCCCCGCGACGCCGGACGAGGCACGCACGATCCTCGGGCTCGATCCCGTCCCCTCGGAGCAGCAGCTTTCAGTGACGCAGTGACGCAATGAAGACAACAGCGAACGAAAGGTGACGATGGTGCGCAGAGCAATTGCAATGATGGCCGGGACGGGAGTGGCGATGCTGGCACTCGCGGCCTGCGCCCCCGGTGGGACCGCGGGGGCGGACCCCACGGGCGATGCCGGACCGACCAAGGTGCGGCTGGGATCGACGACGATCTCGGTCACGGCCTGCCTTCAGCTGGGGATCGAACGCGGTACCTTCGAGGACCATGGACTCGACGTCGAGTATCAGGCCAGCCAGTCAGGTGCCGCCATCATGCCCGCGGTCGCCGCGGGGCAGACGGAGTTCGGGGTCTCCGGGCCTCCCACGGTGCTGCTCGCAGCCGCGCAGGGGATCGACGTGGTCGCGGTGACGGGGATCAACTCCTCGCCGACCGAGGGTGCGGATGCGGCGGCCGTGGTCGTCCGCGGGGACTCCGACATCCAGGACTCCTCCGACCTTCCCGGCCACTCCGTCGCGGTCACGACGCTCAACGGCAGCGGTGCGCTCAACATCCGCGATTCGGTGAAGAAGGCGGGCGGCGACGCCGATGACGTCTCGTTCGTCGAGATCGGCCTGCCGGACATGGCGGCGCAGCTCGAGGCGGGGACCGTCGACGCGGTGTGGACCCTCGAGCCCTTCCTCGGGCAGCTCGTGGAGCAGGGCAACCGGGTCATCTCGTATCCGTCGGTCGAGGCCATCCCCGGCCAGCCGGCCCTCGTGACCTTCGTCGCGCGCGAGTACGCCGAGGAGATCCGCGAGGTGGTCGAGGGCTTCCGTGAGGGCGTCCTCGAGTCGATCGCGTACTGCGAGGAGAACCCGGACGAGTACAAGGACGCGATCGTGCGGTACGTGGAGATGCCGGCGGAGGTCGTGGCGGCCATCCCGCCCGAGAACTGGACCCCGGAGATCGACGTCGACCTCCTCCAGCAGGTGGCCGACCAGATGCTGACCTACGGCGTCATCGACTCCGAGCTCGACGTGTCCGACCTCATCGTCAGCGCGAAGTAGCGGACCGTGACCAGTTCGGCCATGGGCATCTCCGCCTCCGCACGAGGCGTCCCGACGAGAACGGCGACCGCTCGGCGCCGCCGCCCCGTGGGGGAGCACCGGGTCCTCCTCGGTGCGGTCGGCGTGCTCGGCCTCGTCGCGCTCGCGGAGATCCTGCCCAGGGTCGGACTGGTCAATCCGCGCTTCCTCCCGCCGTTCTCCGAGATCGTCCCCGCACTGCTCGAGCGGCTGCAGACGCCGGTCTTCTGGCAGGCGCTCGCCGACACGCTCCTCACGTGGGCGACCGGGTTGTCCATCGCCCTCGTCGCAGGCATCGTGCTCGGGATCTTCATCGGGTCGATCGCGGTGCTCCGGGAGGCGACAGCATCCACCATCGAGTTCCTGCGGCCGATCCCGTCGGTGGCGCTTATCCCGCTGGCGGTCATCATGTTCGGCCCGGGACGCGAGTCCACGGTGTTCCTCATCATCTTCTCGTCGTTCTGGATGGTGATCATCCAGGTGCTCGCCGGCGTGCAGGACGTCGACCCGGTGGCGCGCGACACCGCGCGCAGCTACCGGTTCCGGCTGTGGACGGTCGGGCTCAAGGTGGTGTGGCCGACGACACTGCCCTACGCCATCACGGGGTTCCGCCTGGCGGCGACCGTCGCGCTGCTGCTGACGATCACCGGCGAGCTCATCATCGGCTCCCCGGGCCTGGGGAGCCTCCTGTCGATCGCGCAGCAGTCCGGGCAGGTGGCGGGGATGTACGCCCTCGCCATCGTGTGCAGCCTCCTCGCGCTGCTGGTGAACCTCGGCGTCCGGGTCCTCGAGCGCCGGGTGCTGCACTGGCATCCGTCCGTCCGATTGGAGCAGGCCCTGTGAGCACCCGCAGTTCCGCAGACGCGCCGCCGACCACGGGGCGCCGGCGCACGGTCGCTGCCTCCTCCTGGCTGCGGCGGCCGCTCATGGTGCTGGGGCTGCCGACGGTCCTCGTGATCGTGTGGTGGCTGACCTCCGAGCGCGCCGACAGCTTCTACTTCCCGCCGCTGAGCGAGATCGTCGGGCTCTTCGGCAAGACGTGGCTGGAGTCTGATCGGCTCACGCACGACGTCCTGCCGTCGATCAGCCGGCTGCTCATCGCCTACGGGCTCGCGCTGCTCATCGGCATCGCCCTGGGCGTCGCGATCGGGCTGTCGCGGGCGCTGCGAGCGATCACGGAGCCGGTCCTGGAGTTCTTCCGTGCCGTTCCCCCGCCGGTGCTCGTGCCGGTCCTCATGCTCTTCCTCGGTATCGGCGCGCCCATGAAGATCTGGGTGATCGTCTTCGGGACCGTGTGGCCGATCCTCCTCAACACCATCGAGGGTGTCCGCGCGTTCGACGAGGTCCTGCGCGACACCGTGAAGAGCTACCGTCTCGGCCCGGCGCGCCGCCTGGTCATCACCCTGCCGGGCGCGTCGCCGCAGATCGTGACTGGCGCCCGCCAGGCGCTGGCGATCGCCGTTATCCTCAAGGTCCTCTCCGAGATGTTCGCCGCGAACGAGGGGCTCGGCTACACGGTCGTGTTCTTCCAGCGCTCCTTCGCGATCCCCGAGATGTGGAGCGGGATCATCGTGCTCGGCCTGCTCGGCGTCATCCTGTCCCTGATCTTCCGACTGATAGAGCGACGGCTGCTGTTCTGGTACCACGGCCAGCGGCAGTCCCAACGTGGAGGAAACCGATGACCGACCTGCCCAGCCGTCGCCCGGGCGGAGCCGAGATGCTCCGCGTCGAGCACCTCCAGAAGACGTACCGCTCCGCCCAGGGCGAGACCGAGGCGATCCGCGATCTCACCTTCGAGGTGCGCGCCGGTGAGATGGTCTGCATCGTGGGTCCGTCGGGTGCCGGCAAGACCACGCTGATGCGCTGCATCTCCGGGCTCCTGCCCGCGAGCGGCGGTCAGATCACCTTGGAGGGCAAGCGGGTGTCCGGGCCGCCCGAGGGGATCGCCGTCGTCTTCCAGGAGTACGCCCGGTCGCTGTTCCCCTGGCTCAGGGTGCGCGAGAACGTCGAGCTGCCGCTCAAGGAGATGCGGCTGAAGAAGCCCGAGCGGGCACGCCGCGTCCAGGAGTCGCTCGACGCCGTCGGGCTCGCCGACGTCGCGGACGCGTATCCATGGCAGCTCTCCGGCGGCATGCAGCAGCGCGTCGCCATCGCACGTGCCGTCGCGTGCGAGCCGCACGTGCTGCTCATGGACGAGCCCTTCGCCGCCGTCGACGCCCAGACGCGCGCCGACCTGGAAGACCTCGTGCGTCAGCTCTGGCACCGCCTGGGGATGACGCTGCTGTTCGTCACGCACGACATCGACGAGTCCATCTACCTGGGCCAGCGCGTCCTGGTGCTCTCCGGTCGGCCCACGGTCATCCTCGAGGACGTCCGGATCGACCTGCCCGACGAGCGCGACCAGATCGTCACACGCAACGCGCCGGAGTTCGCCCGCCTGCGTACGCACATCTACGACCTCGTCCGGAAGGCGAAGCAGGGCTACCGCCCGGAACCCGGCGACGCGGGGACCGAGGTCGCGACGGAGCTCGTGTGAGGATCGGCCGGTGGGAGGATGCGGCCGGAGTCGCGGAAGGATTCCTCCACGATGACCGGGTGATCGCATTCCTCGACGGGTGGACCGTCGCGGACGCCGTCGGGGCGGGGCTCGAGGACCTTCGATCCAGATGCGATGCGGCGCTCGCGGCGGGGACCGGTGTGCCGCTCGGGGACGTCCGCGTGCTGGCACCGTTGCGTCCCGCCACGATCCGCGATTTCGTCGCCTTCGAGGAGCATGTCGAAGGCATCACCGCCGGCGTCCAGGGGGCCGGCTGCGTCCCCGCGGAGTGGTACGCCGCGCCGACCTTCTCTTTCACGAATCCGCACACCGTCCTCGCGGACGGTGACCTCCTGCATCCGCCCGTCTCCGAGCGGCTGGATTTCGAGCTCGAGGTGGCG
>JAEZSU010000094.1 GCA_023421635.1 Actinomycetes bacterium
GTCGAGGTGCTCGGCGAACTCGACGTGCTCCCCCTCGCGCATTCCGGCCACCTGGTCACCCCGGTGCTCGGTTGGTGGCGACGCCCGTCGCCCGTCGGCGTGGTCGACGAGGCGGAATCGGCCGACGTCTTCCGTGCGCCGGTGGCGGATCTGCTCGACCCGGCGAACCGGGGGATCACGGTCATCCGGCGCGATGGCGCCGAGCTCCGCGGCCCCGGATTCCTGGTCCCGCACGCATCCGGCACGCACCTGGTGTGGGGGTTCACGGCGCTGGTCCTCGACGGACTCTTCGACCTGCTCGGGTGGGCGGAACCGTGGGATGCGGAGCGGGAGCTGCCGCTCGCGATCCCGGCGGCGCAGCTGCGCCGCTGACCGCTCCCGTTCGGTCCTCCGGACTCGGCATGTCGGCGCGGACGTCCACCCCCTACGCTGTGCGGATGGACGCCGCTGACTGGGAAGAACTCGTGGCTTCGCTCTGGGACGAGGACGGCTTGTCCGAACTCGCGCGGGTGGAACGGATGCGGCGGCTCGCTGCGGCCGCACCGCATCCGGCGCTCGGCGCCTTCGAACTCGCCGGCGCGCTCGACAGCGCGGGCCTCGAGTCGGAGGCGGAGGAGCAGTATGCGCTCGCCACGATGCTCCGGCTCTCCGACGCCGACCCGGCACGCGCGGCGCAGCTGGCCGTGCAGCATGCCTCGACGCTCCGGAACCTCGGGCGGCTGGACGAGGCGATCGCGATGCTTCGCGAGGTGCGGCCGCATCCGTCCGTCGGCGCCGCGCCGGCGGTGTTCCTCGCGCTGGCGCTTCACAGCGCGGGACGCGGCGACGAGGCGCTGCGGGTCGTGATCGAGGCGATCGAGCCCACACTGCCGCGCTACCACCGCTCGGTGCGCGCGTACGCGGCCGCACTCGGCGTGGGGGTGTGACGGCGAGCGCTGACCATCATTCATTCGTACGCGCGGTGGACGTGCCAGCCGTCGACGGATCGGTAGACGTCGAAGACGTACGTCTCCTGCCGAGGATCGGTTGCCTGGAAGCGCCACCCCGGTGCATTCGCCGGTGCGTGTCCTGGGACACTCGCCCACAGCGGTGTCGGGGTGTCGGTCACACGCCAGCGGCGGCCCGCGTAGACCATCCGCGCCGGCACGTCGTCGACCATCCAGAGCGTGACGTCGTGCTCGTTCTCGATCGTGTCCATGCGGAGAGGATAGAACAGAGGTGCGACATGGATCGGTGCTTGAGTGTCGGAGGTATGTTCTAGGGTCAGGCCATGGACATCGAGGGTGGCGCGCGGGGGATCGGGGCGATCCGCATTCCGGACGGACCCGGTAGGCCCGGCACGCCCGGCACGCCCGACGCGCTCGGACGGATCGTGCATGCCGACGCCATGCTGGGGGCGTATGCGGCTGACCGGCTCCGCAACATCGAACGGCTCCACCGCGAGGCGATCGCCGCCGCCGCCGCCGGACCGGGGATGCGGCACGAACTGGTACACCGTTCCGTCCGACTCGAACTCGCTGCGGCGCTGCGCATCACCGAGCGTGGGGCGGCCATGCTCCTCGATCGCGCCGACGTGCTCGTCAACCGGTACCCCGCTGCCCTCGCGGCACTCGCTTCCGGCGCGATCACCGAGCAGCACGCAGACCTCTTCACCGCGGCGATGGAGCGACTCACCGGTCACCAGCGCGAGCTGCACGCGGATCGCGCGCTGGAGCGGGCCGAGGTGCTCGCGACCGGCGCCTATCGCCGGTGGCTCGCGCGTCTCGTCGAGACGGTCACCGCACCCACACTCACCGAACGTCACGAGCATGCGCTCGCGCGGCGCATGGTGACCGTGCTGAGCGAGGACGACGGTATGGGCACCCTGTCCGTACACGGCCCGTTGGTCGAGGTGCACGCCACCTACGACCGGCTGACCAGGATGGCCAAGAAGCTCGGTGCCCGCGAAGACGAATCGCGCACGCGCGACCAACTGCGCGCCGACGCGCTTTTCGACCTGCTGCTGGACGGCGAGGTGACAGCGCACCCGGAGGCCGTGCGCGGCATCCGAGCGGAGGTGGTCGTCACCGTCCCTGCACTCTCGCTCCTCGACGACACTGAAGCCGTGACCGCGCCCGCGACCGTGCAGGGCGTCGGCCCGATCCCCATCGACCGCGCCCGCGTCCTCTGCGGCGGCGCTGCGGGATGGATGCGGGTCCTTACCCATCCCGAGACCGGGACGGTGCTCTCCGTCGGTCGCACCCGGTACCGCCCTCCGGCCTCGCTCGCACGGCTCGTCCGATGGCGGTCGGATCGGTGCCTCGCGCCCGGGTGCGCCATGGCCGCGAACCGGTGCGACATCGATCACTCCGTGCCGTGGGAGGAAGGTGGCGCGACCGCGGCGTGGAACCTCGGTCCCCTCTGCCGGGGGCACCACACCATGCGTCACCACGGCGGGTGGCGGATCACCCAGCTCGACGGAGGCGTGATCGAGTGGATCTCGCCACTCGGACGGGTCTACCTGGTCGAACCGGAGCGACGAACACCCGCGTTCCGCCCCGACCCGGGCAGCACAGACGTGCCGGTGCTCGTGGACGATGCGGGATCGACGGCGGTCGACCCGCCCCCGTTCTGACCCGCCGGGGAAGGGCGCCGTGGGAGGATGCCTGGATGACCGACGCGCCGACATCAGCCGCAGACCGCCCGACCGTGCGCGTCCGGCGGATGACGCAGGCCGAGTACGACCACTGGCAGGTGGAACTCGCCGACGAGTACGCAGCCGAACAGGTCGCCGCCGGCAGGTGGGCGCCCGAAGGCTCGCTGCAGCGCGCGCTGGAGGAGAACGCGCAGGCGCTCCCGGACGGGCTGGACACGCGGCGGATGCTGCTGCTGATCGGCACGCTCGACGATGACACCCCCATCGGCCGCGCCTGGGTGTCGCTCGACCATCCCCGCGGTGCGCCGGACGTCGCCTTCCTCTACGACATCGAGATCGAGTCCGAGTATCGCGGCCGCGGACTGGGCCGCGCACTCCTCGCCGCGGTGGAAGAGGTCGTCCGCTCGACCGGCGTCCATGCGCTCGAGCTCAACGTCTTCGGCCGCAACCAGGCGGCGGTGCAGCTGTACGCCTCAGAGGGCTACGAGGTCGTCACGCAGCAGATGCGGAAGTCGCTCTGAACGCCGACCGGCGCCGTCCCCGGGAGGGAGCGGCGCCAGTCGAAGCGGCGCGGCCGATCAGACGCCGACCCGCGCGAACGCATCGTGGCTGATGCCCTGGTCGAGCACCACCTTGGCCCACTCCCGTGCGGTGTGCAGCGAGTGGTCGCGGTAGTTGCCGCATTCGCGCGCCGTCACGGCGGGGACGTCGGCTTCGACCGCACGCTCGGCGATGAAGCGGAGGCTGTCGGTGAGCGCAGCGGCCACGTCGGGGATCGACGGCTCGCCCCACATCAGCAGGTGGAATCCGGTGCGGCACCCGAACGGTGAGATGTCGATGACCCCGTCGATCCGGTCCCGCAGGAGCCCGGCGAGCATGTGCTCGAGCGTGTGGATGCCGGCGGTGGGGATCTCCTGCACGTTCGGCTGCGTGAACCGCACGTCGAAGTTCGTGATCGCGTCGCCCTTCGGGCCGTGTTCCACGCCGATGCGGCGCACATAGGGTGCGAGCACGGCGTCGTGGTCGAGCGTGAAGCTCTCGATCTGGGGCATCAGTTCCTCCTCGTGAACGCGTCGAGGCGTTCGATCAATTCCACCAGACTCGCCTCGTCGTGGACGAGTCCGATCCGGATGCGGCCACGCCCGCGCGTGCCGAACCCGTCACCGGGTGCGACCGCCACACGTGCTTCGGCGCGCAGCGCGTCTGCGAAGGCGACGGCGTCGCCGCCTCCCGGCACCGGCGCCCATACGAAGAACGTGCCGGCGGGCGCCGTCACGTCCCAGCCGATCCGCTGCAAGCCGGTCACCACGAGGTCGCGCCGCCGCCGGTACACCTCGACGAGGTCGGCCGCAGCGGTCTGATCGCCGGCGAGCGCCGCAGCGGCCGCCTCCTGCGTGGCGCCGAAGACGGTGGAGAAGGCGTGGACCTGGTACCGCCGCATCGCGTCGATCATCGACGCGTTCCCGGCCGCGTACCCGAACCGCCATCCGGCCATGCTGTACGTCTTCGACAGTGTCTGCACCTCGACGGTGCGGGACGTGTCCACCGCGAGCGCGGAGGCGGGCGGTACGTCGAACCCGAGCGACGCGTACGCGAAGTCGTGCACGAACCCCGCGCCCGTGCGTTCTGCGAACGCCACGGCGGATGCGAACGTGTCGTCCCCGGCGAGCGCGCCGGTCGGATTGTTCGGGTAGTTCAGCAGCACCACGCTCGCCCGGTCCACCTCGTCGAGTGCCGAGAAGTCCGGCTGGAAGCCCGGCCGGCTGAGCGGGACCGACACGACGCGCGCCTGCGCGAGCTCGGCTGCCGACGCGTACATCGGATAGCCCGGGTCGGGGAGCACCACCGTGGCGCCCGGATCGGCGAGCGAGAGGACCGCCGCCATCAGGCCCTCGTGCGAGCCGTGGAACAGCAGCACCTCCGTGTCGGGGTCGATCTCGACCCCGTGGTCGACCCGGTAGCGGTGCGCAACCGCATCCCGGACGGCGCGACTGCCGTCATACGACGGGTAGCGGTGGTGCGCCGGATCGGCGACCGCCCGCTGCATCGCCGCGACGATGTGCGCCGGCGTCGGCAGGTCGGGGTTCCCCTTGGAGACGTCGATCATCCGCGGCCCCGGCATCGCCGACAGCCGCGCGATCTCCCGGTCCATGGCGGCCCAGAAG
>JAEZSU010000133.1 GCA_023421635.1 Actinomycetes bacterium
GCGGCGCGGGAAGACCGGAGCGGCCCTGCAGCCGGAAGGCCACGAGGGCGATGGCGAGTCCGCCGAGCGCGAGCGCCACGCCCACCCAGGCGGGCGCGGTGAACCCGAGACCCGCGGCGATGACGGCGCCGCCGAGGAACGCACCGAGGCTGTTGCCGATGTTCAGCGCCGAGTGGTTCAGCGCGGCGGCGATCGACTGGTTGTCGGCGGACACGTCCATCAGCCGCGTCTGGATGGCGGGGCTGAGCGCCGCGGACACGAAGCCCATGGCGAACAGGGTCACGAACAGCGCCCCGATCCACAGCGCGGTGAGCGCGAGGACGGCGAGCACGACGGCCATGAGCGCCATCCCCCACAGCAGTGTCCGTCGCAGGTTCCAGTCGGCCAGGTGCCCGCCGACGAGGTTGCCGATCGTCATGCCGACCCCGACGACCACGAGCACCAGCGGCACCACCCACGCGGGCGATCCCGTCACGTCGGTCACGAGCGGGGCGACGTAGCTGTACACGGCGAAGAACCCGCCGAAGCCGATGGCACCGGCCGCAAGCGCGAGCCACACCTGCGGGATGCGGAACACCCCGAGCTCGGCGCGGAGGGTGCGCCCCGGCGAGCCGGGGCCGCGCGGCACGAAGAAGAAGATGGAGATCGTCGCGAGCGCGAAGATCGCGGCGACCACGGCGAACGCCGCACGCCAGCCGAGCTGCTGTCCGAGGAACGTGCCGGCCGGCACGCCGACGATGTTCGCGACCGTGAGCCCGGTGAGCACGAACGCCACGCCCTTGGCCCGCTTGCCGGGGCCGAGCACCTCAGCGGCGACGAGGGCCCCGATGCCGAAGTATGCGCCGTGCGGGAGGCCCGCCAGCAGCCGGGATGCGGCGACCATGCCGAAGGTGGGTGCGAGCACGGTCAGCACGGTGAAGAGGGTGAGCGCGAGTGCGAGGCCGACCATCACGCGGTGGCGCGGGAACCGTGCGACCGACCCGGCGATCGTGGGGGCGCCGATCACGACGCCCAGCGCGTACAGGCTGATGAGCCAGCCGGACTGCGCGATGGCGTCCTCCTGGTTCACCGCCCAGGCCTGCGGCAGCAGATCGCCGGCGATCTCGGGCAGCAGGCCCATCATGGTGAACTCGGTCATGCCGATCCCGAAGGAACCGACGGCGAGGGAGAGGAGCGCCCACATCGCCGCCCCCCTCGAGAGTGTCGAGGAGGTCATCCCGCCATGCTAGCGGCGGGGACGCCGGCGCTACGAATCGTTTCGATCCGGCGTGTCCGAGGCCTCGTCGATGGCGCGTTCGAGCCGTTCGATCTTGCCGTCGAGCTCGCCCGTGTGGCCGGGGCGGATGTCCGCCTTCAGCACGAGCGACACCCGCGAGCCGAAGGGCATGACGGCCTCGGTGGCGCGCTTGACGACGTCCATGACCTCGTCCCACTCCCCCTCCAGCTCGGTGAACATGGAGGTGGTGCGGTGGGGCAGGCCGGATTCACGGACGACCATGACGGCGGCGGCGACCGCGTCGTGGACGGAGCCGTCGGCGCGGCCGGTGCCGCTGGGTGCGACGGAGAACGCGATGAGCATCAGGAGCCTCCTCTGAGGGCGGGACGGGGGGTGAGGGATGCGGTGACACGCGGGCTGCGCGCGGGCACCCGCGCGAGCAGCACGACCGACCACACGAACAGGACGAGGAGCAGGGCGTTGCGCATCGTGATGACCGCCACCGGGAACGGTTCGGCGGCCAGCAGTGCGTAGTAGGTGAGCGGGTAGATGACCTGGGTGGCCAGGGCGACGACGAGCGCGAGCACCGCCGGCCGCCACCACCGGCTGCGGTCGAGGACCAGCGCGACGGCGAGGGGTGCGATGAGCCACACCATGTACTGGGGGGAGCCGACCTTGTTCCAGACGATGAAGGCGGTCACCTCCGCGAGCGCGAGGGCGGGGAACAGCCGCACGAAGGACGCGCCGCGCCAGGCCTTCACCGCACCGAGGACCGTGACGGCCAGCACGGCCGCCACCAGGATCGGCGTCATCGCGGCCACGACGACGTCGGCGGCGGGACCGGCCACCTCGAAGGTCAGCAGCGTCCGGTCGTACGAGACGGTGAAGCCGGGGATGCCGAGCATCGACCCCCACAGGTAGGGCGTGCTCACGGGCGCCTCGACCTGCAGGTCCCTGCCCGTCTGATCGCCGATGAACCCGAAGGCGTATGCACCGCCACCTGCGAGCACGACCGCCGCGAGCGTGAGCGCGCTCACCGCGAGCGCGCCGCCGACGATCGCGAACCGGCGGCGGACGGCGACGAGGGCGGCCGCGAGCAGCGCGGCCGGCCAGACCTTCATCCAGGTCGCCACCGCGAGCAGCACCGACGCCGCCCACGGCCGCCGCACGAGCCAGAGGCAGCCCAGGATGGCGAGCGGCACCGTCACCGCGTCGATCCGGTAGAGCGCGACCGGGCCGAGGAGCACGAGGAAGGCGAGCCAGAACCACGCGGCCACGGCACGGCTGCGCGATCGCCCGCGGCCGACGAGCACCGCGAACGCGACGGCGTCGATCAGGGTGACGAGCACCGCCCAGGCGGGCGTGTAGGAGACGGCCCAGGCGAACGCCCACGCCAGCAGCATCGGGATGAGCGCGAGTTGCGGGTACACCCAGGCGCTGTCGATGCCGACGTAGCCGACCCACAGCCTGCCGTCGACGAGCGGGTACACGCCGGGGTCGACGTAGCCGCCGTGCAGGTAGGCGCGCGACCACTTCTCGTAGACGAGGTAGACGTCGCCCATCGGGCTGTTGGGTTGCACCCAGCCGAGCACCGCGACGCCGGCGTGGACGACCACGAAGGCCACCCAGAGCACCGCACGTCTCGACACGGGTGCCATCCTATGGCGGC
>JAEZSU010000142.1 GCA_023421635.1 Actinomycetes bacterium
ACTGCTCGGTGGACAGGCCCCGCGCGAGCCGGGCGTACCGCGAGTCGGGGTTGGCCGCGAGCGCGTCGGCGACGATCTGCTGGATCTCCTCGGGCGTCTGCCCGGTGATCGCCGCGATCTCGGCCGACGTCGTGGTCCATTCCACGGTGTGCGTCTGGCCGTCCTCGTCCTTCCGGTCGACGGGTCCGACGCGCTTCGGGTCGAGCTGGGCGTCGTACTCCAGGACGCTGCCCGCGAGGGTGTTGCCGTTCGCGTCGACGATCGCGCCGCGGGTGCCGTAGGTCTCCCGGGTCACGCCGATGCCCATCGACAGCGAGTCGGCGACGTGGTCGTCGGCGTTCACGACCTGGATGTCGACCAGGCGGACCACGAACACCACCAGGACCGCGAGGACCACGGCCAGGGCGACGACGGTGCGCCGGCGGGGGCTGCGGGTGCTTCGCGTCGTCATGGGATCAGTGTGTGGCAGGTGTGGGGAGGCCGTCGGTCAGTGCGGGGGGTGTCGCCGGATCCTCTTGGTCCGCCGTCGCGGGCGGCGGGGTCGGGATCCCGTCGATCGTGGCATCCGGGGCCGTGATCAGCGGGGTGTCGGCGACGAGGGTGTTCGAGACGAGGTTCCGCCCGAGTGCGTCCACCGACGACCCGTCGACGGCGGGCACCTGCGCGCCGAGGATGGCGCCGTCGCTCAGACGCAGGTAGCTCGGCGACTCGTTGATGACCATGCCGAGCGCGGCCGCGTTCGCGGCGAGGTACTGCGGCGAGCTGAGACCGGCGACCTCGTCGTACAGGATCTGCTTCTGCCAGGTGAGCTCCTTCTGCTGCTGCGTGAGCGAGGAGATCTCGAAGGAGCTCTGGGTCGACAGGATGGACAGCAGCATCTGGGCGCCGGCGATGGCGACCGCGCCGGCCACGGCGAGGATGCCGTACGCGAGCCTCGGCCGACGGCGGCGCACCGGCCGCTCGAGCGGGGCGAGCCTGCGGCGCGGGATGTCGGCGCCGACCTCGTCGGGCAGGACCCGGACGTCGTGGGCCAGCGTGCCGGTCACGGTGCTCATGCCGTCTCCCTGATCCGCTCGGCGGCGCGCAGCCGCACCGGGGTGGCACGCGGGTTGCGGGCGCGCTCCTCGTCGGAGGCGAGCTCCGCACCCTTCACGAGCAGACGGAACGCCGGCGCGTGCTCGGGCAGTTCGACCGGCAGGCCCGCCGGCGCGGTGGAGGCGGATGCGGCGGCGAACACGCGCTTGACCATCCGGTCCTCCAGCGACTGGTACGACATGACGACGATCCGCCCGCCCACCGTCAGCAGGTCCATCGCGGCCGGGATCGCACGCTCCAGCACGCGCAGCTCGCCGTTGACCTCGATCCGCAGCGCCTGGAACACGCGCTTCGCCGGGTGCCCCGCGCGGGAGAGCGCCGCGGGGGTGGCGGCATCCAGGATGCGGACGAGCTCCGCGGAGCGCACGATGGGCGCCTCCTGCCGTGCGGCGATGATCGCGCGGGCGTAGCGACCGGCGAGCTTCTCCTCGCCGTAGCGCTCGAAGATGCGGCGGAGGTCGCCCTCGCCGTAGGTGGCGAGGACGTCTGCTGCGGTGCTGCCGGAGGTCTGGTCCATCCGCATGTCCAGCGGCGCGTCCTTGGCGTACGCGAAGCCGCGCTCCGCCTCGTCCAGCTGCAGCGAGGAGACGCCGAGGTCGAACAGTGCCCCGTCGATCCGGGGGAAGCCGGCGGACGCGACCGCCTGCGCGATGCCGTCGTAGACGGTGTGCACGAGCGTGACGCGGTCGCCGAAGCGGGCGAGCCGCTCCCCCGCGATGCGGAGCGCATCGGTGTCGCGGTCGAGGCCCACCACGCGGAGTCCGGGGAAGCGTTCGAGGATCGCCTCGGTGTGGCCGCCCATCCCGAGGGTGGCGTCGACCATGACGGCGCCGTCGCGGGAGACCGCAGGGCCGAGCAGCTCGACACAGCGTTCGAGCATGACGGGGATGTGGATGTCGTTGTAGTCCATGATGCGGCGGGAGGCGGGTCCTCGATCCCGATCCCCCTCCGCTTCCAGACCTGGCGCCGGGGAAGTGGCGTCAGGGCGGAGGCGGCGAGGAGTCGCGACCGAGGGCTCAGAACAGGCCCGGGATCACCTCCTGCTCCATCTCGGAGTACGTCGACTCGTTGCTCTCGGCGTACGCGTTCCACGCGTCGGCGTTCCAGATCTCGGCGTGGGCGCCGACCCCGGTGACGACGAGTTCGCGCTCGAGCCCGGCGTAGGCGCGCAGTGCGGGCGGGATGGTGACGCGGTTCTGCCCGTCGGGGGTCTCGGCGCTCGCCCCGGAGAGGAACATGCGCAGGAAGTCGCGCGCCTGCTTGTTGGTCAGCGGCGCCTCGCGGATGCGCTCGTGCACCCGTTCGAACTCCTCCGTGCTGAACACGTAGAGGCAGCGCTCCTGGCCGCGGGTGATCACGACGCCGCCGCCGAGGTCGTCGCGGAACTTGGCCGGCAGGATGACGCGCCCTTTGTCGTCGAGCTTGGGCGTGTGCGTACCCAGAAGCATCCGAGCATCACCACCCTCCTTCGTCCGGCCCCGCGAGGTTTCCCCACTTTACTCCACTACCCTCCACTTCACTACCCTTTCGTCGGTGAAATGGGGCCCTGAGCCGGATCGCCGTCCCCGCGCTGCTGCGCCGCCCACCCGCGGCGCGGCGGGCGGAAGCCCGGATGGGCGCAAAAAAAGACGCCGACCCGGGCGGGTCGGCGTCTGACGTGGAGGGAAGTGGGGGGCTCAGCGCCCCTGCTGCCGGCGGTCCCAGCGCTCGTTCATGCGATCCATGAAGGACGCCTGCCGGGGCTTGGCCGATCGGGTGGGCCGGTGCACGGCGCCGCCGCGGCGCGAGGGCGTCACGGCGAAGATGACACCGCCGAGCATCAGGACGAAGCCGATGATGCTGATGACGATCAGCTGGGTCGACAGGCCTGCGATGAGACCGCCGAGCCCGGCCAGGACCATCAGCGAACCGAGGACGATGTTGCGATAACTCAGTGCACGCGTCGAGCCGTCTGCGCTGACGACGTCTGCGTCGTTGCCCATGAGATGACGTTCCATCTCGTCGAGCAGACGCTGCTCTTGTTCGGAGAGTGGCATGCATCCCCCTCGGATGATGTTCTGGCTACGGATTCTACGCGGCGCCGCCATGACTAGGCTAGGGCCGTGTCGACCTCTCCGGATGCCATCGAAGCGGTTTCCCAGCGAGTAGACAAGTTCTTCTCCTCGGAGCAGGCCGCGACCGCCGAGTGGGGTCAGGAGGCCGAGGCGTTCGTCGCCGCCGCGCGCTCCGGCGTGCAGGGCGGGAAGCGGCTTCGCGCCCGCTTCTGCCTGACCGGATGGGAGGCCGTGGCCGAGACCCGGGACCGCGCCGCGACGCCCCCTCCCGCGGTGATCTCCGCCGCCGCGAGCCTCGAGGTGTTCCACGCCGCCGCGCTCGTCCACGACGACCTCATCGACAACTCCGACACCCGCCGCGGCCGGCCCGCAGCGCACCGGGCCCTGCAGGCGGCGCACGCCCGGTCCGGATGGGCCGGCGATGCCGCCGCCTTCGGGCGTTCCGCATCCGTCCTGCTGGGCGATCTGCTCGTCGCGTGGAGCGACGACCTGTTCGAGTCGGGGCTCGCGGCGGCCCCGCATGACATCGCCGCTGCCGCCCGCGCCGAGTACGCCAGGATGCGCCGGGACGTGACGATCGGGCAGTACCTCGACATCGCCGAGGAGTCCGCGTTCCTCACGGCGCCCGACCACGAGCACGCCGAGCGGGCCCTGAGCGTGGCATCGCTGAAGTCGGCGCGGTTCAGCGTCGTACAGCCCCTCGTGATCGGCGCGGCGCTGGCCGGCGCGGATGCTGCGCAGCGCGCGGCCCTCAGCGGCTTCGGCCACCCCATCGGCATGGCGTTCCAGCTGCGGGACGACGTCTTGGGCGTGTTCGGCGACGAAGCGGTGACCGGCAAGCCCTCGGGCGACGACCTGCGCGAGGGCAAGCGCACAGTCCTCATCGCCTACGCGCGGGAGGCGGTACCTGCGAGCGTGCGGCGAACCCTCGACGAGCTCATCGGCGACCCGGCACTCGATCCCGAGCAGATCGCATCGCTGCAGCAGACCATCGTCGACTCCGGCGCACTCGCCCGGGTCGAGGCGCTCATCACCGAGTACGCGCACACCGCCGACCGCGCCCTCGCCGGGGCACCGCTCGGCACCCACGCGGTGGGCCGCCTGCGCGACCTCGCACGCGCCGCGACCGAACGCTCCGCCTGACTCCGCGCGCGGGTCAGATGAGCGTGCGGGCGATGCGGCGGACCTCGCTCTTGTGCCCGGCCAGCAGGGCGGACAGCGGCTGCGTGCCCATCGTGTCGTCGTAGGAGAGCAGCCAGTCGATGGCCTCGTCGTCGGTGAGGCCCACGTCCCGGAGCGCGAACACCGTGCCGCGCAGGGATCCCAGCGGCGCGCCGTCGACGATGAACACCGAGGGCACCGCGAACGGTCCCGTGCGGCGGGAACCGATCAGCTGCCCATCGTCGATCCGGCGGCGCACCCGCCCGAGCGGCTCACCCAGCACCTCCACGAGGTCGGGCATCGTCAGCCAGCCGGTCTCCAGGGTGGTCTTCTCGTCACTCACCCTGCAACTATCCCACGCGCGCCGGGACGGATGCTGTGGCGCACGCTCCCGACACCGGTCACATCAGTCACATCCGTTGACACCCGTCACAGGCCCGTGGAAGGGTGGCCGGACCCCCGGAAGGACGATCCACCAAGAGGAGGACGCCCATGTTCACCCCTGCCCGCACCCGGCTGACGGCCGCCGGCATCGGCGCCGCCGCCGGCACGCTCGCACTGACCCTCGGCACCCCTGCCGCACACGCGACGGATG